>NZ_QEHL01000038.1:0-79464 GCF_003116525.1 Pseudarthrobacter sp. AG30
AGACTCCGGCACCACCCGCCAAGAAGCCAGCACCCTCCTCGGAGCGCATTCCTGACGCGCCCCCGCACTGGCTGGCCCCAGGCCGGACACCGGACGATTCCGGCGTCCGGCCTTGGCGTTTAAGTCACGTAGAATTGAGGCACTATGGCTAAATCCCCTGACTCCAGCAACTCCACCCCGGCGGGCCCAAGCGCGGTGAAGCGCGGCCTGTTCTCGCGCAAGCCGAAGGAAGCGAAGGCCAAGAAGCCCAGCAGGCTCAAGCAGATCGGCGAGGTCTTCACCATGACCCGCCGCCACGACCCCATGGTTCCGTGGCTGATGCTCCTGGTGTTCCTGGGCGTTGTAGCCGTGAGCTTCCTGGTGGGCTTCTGGCTGGATAACTGGATCACCGGCCTGATCATCGGTATTCCGCTGGGCCTGCTGGCGGCCACCTTCATTCTCTCCCGCCGTGCCGAACGCGCAGCGTTCGCGCAAATCGAAAACCAGCCCGGCGCCTCCGGTGCCGCGCTGGGCACGTTGCGGCGTGGCTGGATCACCGAGGAACAGCCTGTGGCTGTCAACCCCCGCACGCAGGATGCCGTGTTCCGTGCGGTAGGCCGTCCCGGCGTCGTCCTTGTCAGTGAAGGCCCCACCCACCGCGTGAAGCCCCTGTTGGATGCCGAGCGCAAGCGCCTCGCACGGATCCTGCCCAACGTTCCGGTCCATACGATCCAGACCGGGCACGGCGAAGGCCAGGTCCCGCTGAGCCAGGTGGCCAAGAAGATGGGCAAGATGAAGAACGAACTGACCAAGCTGGAGGTCAGCACCGTGTCCAAGCGCATTGCCTCCATGGGCACCCGGCTGCCGATCCCCAAGGGCATCGACCCGTACAAGGCCCGTCCCAACCGCGGACGCTAGCTGGCCGAACGCCCCGGAACCGGCACAGCCGGCTGCCGGGGCGTTTTTTCTTGCCGCCCACGCGGCGGCCACCGTATGACGGACCGTGCACCTACCAACGACAGGAACACCACCATGCCGCTGAGGACCACCGTGATCCGGGCTTTCCGGATCCTCGCCATCGCCGAAGCCTGCAGCTGGGCAGCACTGCTGGCCGGGATGTACTTCAAATGGATCGCCGGAACCACCGAAGTTGGCGTCCAGGTGGCGGGCCCGGTCCATGGCGCGCTGTTCATCGGCTACGGCCTGGCAGCGCTCACGCTATGGCGTGTGCAGCGGTGGCCTTTCCGGGTGGCGGCGCTGGCGGGCTTCTCCGCGATCTTCCCGTTCGCGACCATCCTGTTCGAGCGCTGGGCCGGACGCCGCGGCTACCTTGGCGCCCCCGCGCCGGAGGGCACCCCGGCCCGCCTCACGTCCAGCCGCACCTAGCAAGGGCAGCGGCTACCGGCGGACCAGCAGCGTATTCATGGCCTTGTCATGAAGGCCGCGCTGGTCGGGGTCGAATATGACGGCGGGGATGACCAGGCAGAGCAGCACCGTCCTCACCAGGGCCGCGAGCGGTCCCGGGGTACCGCCGCCGGGCCTCACCACGGCGATGCCCATCACCCGGTGGCCGATGCTGTAGCCGAGGGTTCCCACCAGCAGGATCTGCTCGATCGCGAAGACCCCGAGCGTCGCCCAGGAGTCGCCACCGAAGGCGAAATTGCTGATCAGCAGCGCAATGCCCCAGTCGATCATGATCGCGACGATCCGCCGCCCTGCCCGTGCGATGGAGCCGGGACCGGACTCCGGCAGGCCCAGCCGCTCCCCCGGATATTTCGAGACGCCGGAGGTGTCCGGTCCGCTGAGCCAGGAGCCAATGTCTTTGCGATCTACCACCGTCCAAGCCTACCGGCCCTGCGGCCGGCAGGGGCGCCCACAGTGTGGATGGGGTTGGACCACACTGTGGACGGGCGATAGCGTTTCCATAGCAGGGCATTCTGTAACCTGCCCGAAACAATGCGGACACGGACGGGAAATGCCTGATCCATAGGCTGTGAGAAGTTTCAAGCAAATCCCCACGGCAGGTGTACCAGCAGGGAAAACCTTGCGTTCTCCCTGCCTTTGGATTGCGCTGGACCACATGGCTTGCATGCCAGATATTTACATATGCGTTAGGAGCATAGATGTTCAAGACTGCGGACGAAGTCCTCAAGTTCATCAAGGACGAAGATGTAAAGTTCGTCGATATCCGCTTCACCGATCTTCCGGGCGTCCAGCAGCACTTCAACGTCCCCGCCAAGAGTGTTGACGCCGATTTCTTCGTCAACGGCCAGCTCTTCGACGGTTCCTCCATCCGCGGATTCCAGGGCATTGCCGAATCTGACATGCAGCTGATCCCGGACGTGACCACCGCGTTCCTGGACACCTTCCGCATGGAGAAGACCCTCGCGCTGAACTTCTCGATCGTGAACCCGCGCACCGGCGACCCGTACCACCGCGACCCCCGCGGCGTGGCCGAGAAGGCAGAAGCCTACCTGGCCTCCACCGGCATCGCCGACACCGCGTTCTTCGCTCCCGAAGCCGAGTTCTTCGTGTTCGACAACGTCCAGTACCAGTCCTCCCCGCAGGGCAGCTTCTACAAGATCGACTCCGAGGAAGCCCACTGGAACACCGGCCGCGAGGAAGAGGGCGGCAACCTGGGCTACAAGACCCCGGTCAAGGGTGGTTACTTCCCGGTCTCCCCCACCGACAAGCAGGCCGACCTGCGCGATGCCATGTGCGTTGCCCTGGACGAAGCCGGCCTCGAGGTCGAGCGCAGCCACCACGAAGTTGGCTCCGCCGGCCAGGCCGAGATCAACTACAAGTTCACCACCCTGACCCACGCGGCCGATGACCTGCAGAAGTTCAAGTACGTCATCAAGAACACCGCGGACGCCTGGGGCAAGTCCGTCACCTTCATGCCCAAGCCCGTCTTCGGTGACAACGGCTCGGGCATGCACTGCCACCAGTCGCTGTGGAACGGCGGCGAGCCGCTGTTCTACGACGAGAAGGGCTACGCCGGCCTGTCCGACACCGCCCGCTGGTACATCGGCGGCCTGCTCAAGCACGCCTCCGCCGTCCTGGCCTTCACCAACCCCACGGTGAACTCCTACCGCCGCCTGGTCAAGGGCTTCGAAGCACCGGTCAACATGGTCTACTCGCAGGGCAACCGCTCCGCTGGTATCCGTATCCCGATCACGGGCTCCAACCCCAAGGCCAAGCGCATCGAATTCCGCGCTCCGGACCCCTCCTCCAACCCGTACCTGGCCTTCGCGGCCCAGCTGATGGCCGGCATCGACGGCATCCGCAACCGCATTGAGCCGCCGGCTCCGATCGACAAGGACCTCTACGAGCTCCCGGCCGAGGAAGCCAAAGACATCCCGAAGGCTCCGGGCACGCTGGAGGAAGCCCTGGAGGCGCTGCGCGAGGACAACGAGTTCCTGCAGGCCGGCGGCGTCTTCACCCAGGACCTGATCGACACTTGGATCGAGTACAAGTACGAGAACGAGATCCGCCCGCTGTCGCTGCGCCCGAACCCCTACGAGTTCGAGCTCTACTACGGCGTCTAGCCGGCAGCCTGCCTGCCAGGCCTGCTGACCTAACGAAAAAGGCGGCCACCGGAACCATCCGGTGGCCGCCTTTTTCCGTACCCTGGCGCAAGCCCGCGGGAACGGTGAGCGGAAAGGTGGGGGCCCGGCTCCAGACGTGCTGAGACCGGGAGCCGGACCCCCTGACGAATGCCCCCCGAGACGAAGACTCAGTACAGCCTTCCCCCCAACAAGGTTGAAGAACACCGCCAATCCACATGATCGGGCAAACGCTTGCTGAGCGCAATGCCGGTCCGGCGAGTTACGGCCGCGCCGCGCAGCCGAAACGGTGGAACATGGTCCGTTGCGGCCCCGCGGAGCCACCCAGGTACTGTCCGGCATCGGCGAAACCGGCCCGCCGGTAGGCGGACAGTCCTGCCAGGTTTGCCTCATTGACGGACAGCACGACGCCGGCCTCACCGCTGTGGTGCCGGTCGGTGAGCCGCCGGGCGGCGTCCACGGCGGCAACGGCGGCGAGCGTCCCCAGCCCTTTTCCCTGGAACCTGCGGTCAATGAGGAAACCGCGAAGCAGCCAGGCTGAATCGTCGTCACGCCAACCGGCCAGCCGAGCGGCGCCCAGCTGTAGCGTCAACACCCCAACGGCGGACCCGGAGGACTCGACGACGTACGGGCGCCGGGATTCTTCTTCCAGCCCTGCCAGTGCCATGCGCAGGGGGTCGCCGACGAAGCGCTCTTGGCCTGGCAGCAGCCCCAGGCCGGCAACGGCACCGAGCTGGATGGCGCGGGCGTCCGGGTCGAGGTCGCCGAGCGGGATGAGCCAGACCCAGCCCGGAGCCTCATTGCCCATAGAAGACGCGTTCAAAGACCGCCCGGGCCCGCCGGCTCACCCTCAGGTAGTCTTCTTCCAGCGCTGCGGCCCGGCCCGGCTCGTAGCCGCACCAGCGCGCTACGGCTTCCAGGTCCCGGCGGGAGGATGGCAGGAGGTCAGAGGCCTTGCCGCTCCAGATGACGTTGGCGGACCGGATCCGGCTTGCCAGCCGCCAGGCATCTGCCAGGAGGACCGCGTCGGAATCGTCCAGCAGCCCCAGGCCGGCCGCTGCGGACAGGGCTTCCAGTGTGGACGTGGTTCGCAGTTCCGGATGCTTCCCGGCGTGCTGGAGCTGCAGCAGCTGCACCAGCCACTCAACGTCGCTTAGGCCGCCGCGGCCCAGCTTCAGGTGCCGTGCGGGGTCGGCGCCGCGCGGCAGCCGCTCCGATTCAACCCTGGCCTTGATGCGCCGGATCTCACGCACGTCCTGGTCGGACAGCGACGCCGGATACCGAATGGGATCGATCAGGTCCAGGAAATCGGCGGCGAGTGCATCGTCGCCGGCCATCGGACGTGCCCGCAGCAGTGCTTGCGCCTCCCACACCAGGGACCACCTGCGGTAGTACTCGGCGAAGGAGTCCAAGGAGCGCACCATGGCCCCGTTCTTGCCCTCCGGCCGGAGGTCGGCATCCATCTGGAGCACGCGTTCGGCCATGATGGCCGGTTTCAATGGCTGGGTGAGCAGGCTGGAGACCTTTGCGACGAGGCGGGTGGCCTGTTCCTGTGCCTCGGCCTCCGTGAAGCCCGGGAGGGCCCGGTGCACGTACATGACATCGGCATCGGAGCCGTAGCCGATCTCCCGGCCGCCCTGGCGTCCCATGGCGACCACCAGGACGGTGGTCTTCAGTGGCCCGCCGGCGGAAACGATCCCCTCTGCCACCCTGAGTGCGCCCAGGACCGCCGCACGGTCCGTATCCGCCAGCGCCCGGCCCACCTGGTCCTGGTCAAGGAGGCCCGCCGAGTCGGCGATGGCAATGCGCAGGATCTCCCGGCGCCGGATCAGGCGGATCAGGCGCATAGCGCTCTCCGGGTCCGCGTGCCGGGACATTTTGGCCGTGATTTCATGCCACTGGGCTTCGAAGCCCACCGGCACCAGGTCCTTGTCCTGCCCCAGCCATGCCACGGACTCCGGCGATACTTCCAGCAGGTCGGCGATCAGCCGGGAGTTGGAGAGCATATGGCACAGTCGTTCAGCGGCGGCGTTGGAGTCCCGGAGCATGCCCAGGTACCAGTGCGTGGTGCCGAGCGCCTCGCTGACGCGCCGGAACGCGAGGAGGCCGGCGTCGGGGTCGACCCCCTCGGCGAGCCAGTCCAGCAGGATGGGCAGCAGCTGCCGCTGGAGCGCCGCGCGGCGGCTGACTCCGGCCGTCAGCGCCTCGATGTGGCGCATCGCCCCCTGCGGGTCGCGGTAGCCGAGGGCGGCAAGGCGCCCCTGGGCGGCTTCCGGCGTCAGCTTTGCGTCCTCGGTGCTGAGCTTGGCTGCCGTGTTCAGCAGCGGCCGGTAGAAAATACGTTCGTGCAGTTCCCGGACCGAGCGTTTGGTCCGCTGCCACGCGGCCAACAGTGCATCGGGTCCGGGCCGCTCATTGGAGAACGGTCCCAGCACGGCCTTTGCCAGGGAGCGCAGGGCCGGCTCCGCCACGGGCATGAGGTGGGTACGGCGCAGCTGGAACAACTGGATCCGGTGTTCCAGCAGGCGCAGGTACCGGTAGGCATTGTCGAACGCGGCGGCGTCAGACCGGCCGATGTACCCCCCGGCGGACAACGCGGCGATCGCCGAGGTGGTGTCCCGTCGTCGTAATGACTCATCAGCCTTGCCGTGCACCAGCTGAAGGAGTTGGACGGTGAATTCGACGTCACGAAGCCCGCCGCGGCCCAGCTTGATCTGCCGCTGTTCCTCCGCGGGCGGGATGTGCTCGGTCACCCTTCGCCGCATGGCCTGGACGGATTCAACGAAGCCTTCGCGCCCCGCCGAGTTCCAGATCAGCGGTGCCACGGCTTCCTCGTACCGCCGGCCCAACGCGGCGTCGCCGGCCATGGCCCGTGCTTTCAGCAGCGCCTGGAATTCCCAGCTTTCAGCCCACCTGGCGTAGTACGTTTCGTGCGAGGCGAGGGTGCGGACCAGCGGACCGGATTTCCCTTCCGGACGGAGGTTCGCGTCCACCTCCCACAGCCCGGGCTCCCGTGCCACCGACGAGATGGCCCGCGAAATGCCGCTGGCCAGGGTGGTGCCGATAGTGTTGGCGTGCGCGTCTTCCAGGCTTCCGGCGTCCACCACGTAGATGACGTCGACGTCGGAGATGTAGTTAAGCTCGCGGGCTCCGCATTTGCCCATGCCGATGACGGCGAGGCCCACGTCCGCGACGTCGGCGGCGCCGAACTGGCCGGCCGCTTCGGCGCGTGACACCGCGAGGGCGGCTTCGATGGCAGCGGCCGCGAGGTCCGCCAGTTCACGGCCCACGGACGGCAGGAAGTCCAGCGGATCGGCGGCGCAGAGGTCCTTGACGGCCAGGTCCACCAGGCCGCGCCGGTACGCCGTGCGCAGAGCGGCATAGGCGTCGGCGCCGGTCACTGCGGCGACGGGGCGGGCGGCGCGCGGGTCGGCACCCACTGACTGCAGGAGTGTGGCCCGCAGCCTGTCAGGATCGGCGGGCAGCGGTTCGGGGCTGGCCCGGACCCGGAATGCGGCCAGGTGTTCGGGGTGCCGGATGAGGAACTCCCCCAGCGCCTCGGAGGCTCCCAGGACGCGGTACAGCGGTTCGCTGGCCTCCAGTTCGGCGCCCGCCAGGTCCCGGAGCTGCGGGTGCCTTTCGATCAGCCGGACCAAGGACTGCAGTGCAGTGTCCGGGCTGGCAGCAAGCTGCAGTCCGGCGAAGAGCCTGTCCTGGTCCAGCCCCTCGAGTTCGCGCGCGGCCAGGAACCGTTCGCCCTTCTCCAGGTCGCTGAATCCGGCCGCGATGAGGCGGCGTGCCAGGCTCACGCCGGGCACCTAGAGAATGCCGAGGTTGCGCTGCAGCTCGTAGGGCGTCACCTGCAGGCGGTAGTCCTGCCATTCGGCTCGCTTGTTGCGCAGGAAGTGCTCGTAGACCTGTTCGCCCAGGATCTGCGGCATCAGTTCGGAATCTTCCATGGAACGGATGGCATCGTGCAGGCTGGCCGGGAGCGGATCGTGGCCCATGGCGCGCCGTTCGGCCGAGCTCAGCGACCAGACGTCGTCCTCGGCCGCCGCAGGCAGGTCGTAGCCTTCCTCGATGCCCTTCAGGCCTGCACCAAGCAGGACGGCGTAGGCCAGGTAGGGGTTGGCCGCTGAGTCGATTCCACGGTATTCGATCCGTGCGGACTGGCCCTTGCCCGGCTTGTACAGCGGCACGCGGACCAGCGCGGACCGGTTGTTGTGACCCCAGCTCAGGTAGCTCGGAGCCTCGCCCCCGCCCCAAAGGCGCTTGTAGGAGTTGACGAACTGGTTGGTGACGGCGGTGAATTCCGGGGCGTGCTTGAGGATGCCGGCAATAAACTGCCGGGCCGTCTTGGACAGCTGGAACTCGGCGCCGGCTTCGAAGAACGCGTTGGTATCGCCTTCGAACAGGGAGAAGTGCGTGTGCATGCCGGAGCCCGGGTGGTCGGTGAACGGCTTGGGCATGAAGGTGGCGTACGTGCCCTGCTGCAGGGCCACTTCCTTGATCACGGTACGGAAGGTCATGATGTTGTCCGCCGTCTGCAGGGCGTCGGCGTAGCGGAGGTCGATCTCGTTCTGTCCGGGTCCGGCCTCGTGGTGGCTGAATTCCACCGAGATGCCCACCGATTCCAGCATGGTTACGGCGGTGCGGCGGAAGTCCTGGGCCACGCCACCCGGGACATGGTCGAAGTAGCCGCCCTCGTCAACCGGCACCGGTGCACCGTTCGGGCCCGGTTCCTGGGACTTCAGGAGGTAGAACTCGATTTCGGGGTGGGTGTAGCACGTGAAGCCCATGTCCGCGGCCTTGGCCAGCGTGCGCTTAAGGACGTTGCGGGGGTCCGCTGCCGAGGGTTCGCCGTCGGGAGTTAGGATGTCGCAGAACATGCGTGAAGTCTGTTCCGTCTCGCCACGCCACGGCAGGATCTGGAAGGTGGACGGATCGGGCTGGGCCAGCATGTCGGATTCGAAGACCCGGGCCAGCCCTTCGATGGCGGAGCCGTCGAAGCCAAGGCCTTCCTCGAAGGCACCCTCGACCTCGGCCGGCGCCAGGGCTACGGACTTCAGCGATCCCACGACATCGGTGAACCACAGGCGCACGAAACGTACGTCGCGCTCTTCGATCGTGCGCAGGACAAATTCTTGCTGGCGGTCCATGATGGCCTCTTCTCCGGTCAACGTTCATGCTCCGGGGCCCGCGCAAAGGGGAAAGCCGGCAGCAGTTCATCAACACTGTACTAATCATTCGGCGCCGATGCTTGAGCCTGAGCCGTGCGTAACACAGCATTAACCTCCGGAGCGGTCCGGGAGGTGCCCTGGCGGCTTCCATGCGGGACGTCAACGGCGTTCCGGCACGGCCGCTATGACGCTAATCACCTTTGCCCGGAACCGGCTGCGGTAGAAAGCACGGCAGGTCCCGCACTACGCTCATCCCATGGCCACCAGCAACAGCTCCGACTCCAGCGCGTCCGCCGAAGTACCCGCCCCGTACGGCAGCGGACCCGGCCAGCACGAGGCTCCTGCCGCCGGACGAAAACCGGCCAAGGTCCGGATCCACCACCTGCAGCAGGCCAAGCGGGACGGCACCAGGTTCGCCATGCTCACCGCCTACGAGCAATATACGGCGGAGATCTTTGACGCTGCCGGCATTGAAGTGCTGCTGGTCGGTGATTCGGCCTCGAACAACGTCTACGGCAACGAAACCAGCCTTCCGGTCACCGTGGACGAACTGCTGCCGCTGTGCCGCGCCGTGGCCAGGACCGCGAAGCGCGCCATGGTGGTCGCGGACCTGCCCTTCGGCAGCTACGAAGTCAGTGCCGAACAGGCCGTCGCCACCGGTGTCCGCTTCCTGAAGGAAGGCCTGGCGCATGCTGTGAAAATCGAGGGCAGCGCGTACTACGCCCCAACGGTGCGAGCAATGGTGCAGGCGGGCATCCCGGTCATGGCCCACATCGGTTTCACCCCGCAAAGCGAACACGCACTGGGCGGATACCGCGTGCAGGGCCGGGGCGACGACGCCCAACGCCTGATCGACGATGCCCGCGCCCTCTCCGACGCAGGCGCATTCTGCGTGCTCATGGAAATGGTCCCGGCCGACACCGCGGCCGCGGTGGACGCTGCCGTGGACGTCCCCACCATCGGCATTGGCGCCGGGAACGCGACCACGGGCCAGGTCCTTGTCTGGCAGGACATGGCCGGCCTGCGGGGCGGCCGGATGGCCAAGTTCGTCAAACAGTACGCGGACCTGCGCACCACCCTGCTCGACGCCGCCACCGCCTACGGCGACGACGTCCGCTCCGGCCAGTTTCCCGGCCCGGAACATTCCTTCTAGCTTTCAACTTCACCCCGCCGACGCGGGCGGAACAGGCGGGCCGGCACCCGGCCGGCCTGCCCACCCAACCGGTCAGTCGTCGTCGCCCTTTTCCCAGGCCTCGTTGCGCGCCTTGACCTTCTCGATGGCGTGTTCAGCTTCTTCCCGGGTCTTGTAGGGCCCAATGAGCTGGCTCCAGTCGGAGAGCCGGTCTTCTTCCACTTCGTGGGTGTTGACGTTGAACCAGTACTCAGTCATCGTTGCTCCTCGTTCCGGCGACAGGAAAGCCGCGGGGTGATGCACGTAACACAAATACTTACGTGTGCCCTCCGCCGCTTGTCGGTTGTTAGGCGTTCTGCGGTGCCTTATATGATCAATCTATGCCTTCCCTTGCCTCTACTGCACCCACCGGAACCCTCACCCCGGGTACCGTAGGCCCGCAGCGTTCCGTCCCGGCGTCCATCCCCCGTCCGGAGTACGTCGGCAAGCCTGCCCCGGCCAAATTCACGGGTTCGGAGGTCAAGTCCGCCGAAACGATCGAGAAGATCCGCGTCGCCGGGCGGATCGCGGCCCAGGCCATCGTGGAGGTCGGCAAGCATATCCAGCCCGGTGTCACCACCGATGAACTGGACAGGGTGGGCCACGAATTCCTGCTGGACCACCACGCGTACCCCTCCACGCTCGGCTACCGCGGATTCCCCAAGTCCCTGTGCTCGTCGCTGAACGAGGTCATTTGCCACGGCATCCCGGACAGCACCGTGGTCCAGGACGGCGACATCCTGAACATCGACATCACCGCCTTCATCAACGGGGTCCACGGCGACACGAACTACACGTTCCTGGTGGGTGACGTGGACGAGGAATCACGGCTCCTGGTGGAGCGCACCCAAGAGTCGCTCAACCGGGCCATCAAGGCGGTGGCACCGGGCCGGGAAATCAACGTGATCGGCCGCGCCATCCAGTCGTACGCCAAGCGTTTCGGCTACGGCGTGGTGCGGGACTTCACGGGCCACGGTGTCGGCGAGGCTTTCCACACCGGACTGATCATCCCGCACTACGACGCCGCCCCCGCCTACAACACCGTGATCGAAACGGGGATGGTGTTCACGATCGAACCGATGCTCACCCTCGGCACCGTCGAGTGGGACATGTGGAGCGATGACTGGACCGTGGTGACCCGCGACCACAAGCGCACCGCCCAATTCGAGCACACCCTGCTGGTTACCGAGACCGGTGCGGAAATCCTCACCCTGCCGTAGTCTGTCCCCTGCCCGCACACGGCATCCGATGCCGGTGCAGGACCCACCCTGTTGTGGGGCTGCCCCCGGCCGCCCCTTCCCTGCCCGCCCCAGCCTAGAACGGAATCCCATTGGCCAAGAAGGACGAGAAGTCGCACAAGAACGCACCACTGATCGGCATCGACATCGGCGGTACGGGCATCAAGGGCGGCATTGTCGACCTGAAGAAGGGCAAGCTCCTGGGCGAGCGTTTCCGGGTGCCCACCCCGCAGCCCGCCACGCCCGAGGCCGTTGCCGAAGCAGTGGCCCTGGTGGTCGCCGAGCTCTCTGCGCGCCCCGAGGCCCCGGAGGCCGGCTCCCCCGTGGGCGTGACGTTCCCCGGCATCATCCAGCACGGCGTGGTCCACTCCGCCGCCAACGTGGACAAGAGCTGGCTGGATACGGACATTGACGCCCTCCTCACCGAGCGGCTGGGCCGCCCCGTGGAGGTCATCAACGACGCCGATGCCGCCGGCCTGGCCGAAGCCCGGTACGGTGCCGGCGAAGGTGTCGCCGGCACCGTCCTGGTCATCACCCTGGGCACGGGCATCGGCTCCGCCTTCATTTTCGACGGGAAACTGGTACCGAACGCGGAACTGGGGCACTTGGAGATCGACGGCTTCGATGCCGAATCGAAGGCCTCCGCCGTGGCCCGCGAACGGGACGGGCTCTCATGGGACGAGTACAGCGTGCTGTTGCAGCGGTACTTCTCGCATGTGGAGTTCCTGTTCTCCCCGGAGCTGTTCATCGTCGGCGGCGGAATCTCCAAGCGCGCGGACGAGTACCTTCCCAACCTCAAGTTGAGGACGCCGATTGTTCCGGCCGTCCTGCGGAACGAGGCCGGGATCGTTGGCGCGGCCCTGGAAATCGCATTGCAGCACAAGCTCACCAAGTAAAGGTGGTGCCGGTGGCGGCTGCGGCTTCCCCTCCGCTGCCGCCACCGGAGCTTAGAGCGGGCTCTTCTCGGAGCTCTTCGGGCCGGAGGCGCCCTTGGCGCCTTCCACGGCTTCGTGGCGGAGCAGGGCAATGGCCGATTCGAAGTCCTCCAGGGACTCGAAGGCCTGGTACACGCTGGCGAAGCGCAGGTACGCTACCTCATCCAGCTTCTGGAGCGGTCCGAGGATGACCAGGCCTACCTCGTGAGCGTCGATTTCGGCGGCGCCGGAGGAACGGATCTGCTCTTCCACCTCCTGGGCCAGCATGGCGAGGTCGTCTTCGCTGACCGGCCGGCCCTGGCATGCTTTGCGCACGCCGTTGATCACCTTGCTGCGGCTGAACGGCTCGCCCACGCCGGAGCGCTTGATGACGGAGAGGCTGGTGGTTTCGACGGTGGTGAACCGGCGCCCGCATTCGGGGCACTGGCGCCGGCGTCGGATAGCCGAGCCGTCATCGGCCATCCGGCTGTCAACGACGCGGGAATCGGGGTTGCGGCAGAACGGACAATACATGGCGTTTCCCCTTCCCTTCCGGCGTCTAACGGCAACGAAACCGGCAGTGCCGCCGGACCGCAGTGTTACCGTCCCAGTTTACGGCTGCATCCCGGGTAATAACAAGCCTGTAATTACTACATGTAGTGCCCGGCAGCCTATATGTAGTGGCTAGTCCTGTGCAGGGAACCGCGCGCTGACGGCGTCCCCGTGGGCCGGCAGGTCCTCGGCGCGGGACAGGCTCACAATGTGGCCGCTGACCTCCGCCAAGGCCTCCCGGCTGTAATTGACCACCTGGATGGCGCGCAGGAACGTGGTGACGTTGAGCCCGGACGAGAACGCAGCGGTCCCGCTGGTAGGCAGCACGTGGTTCGAGCCTGCGCAGTAGTCCCCCAGGCTGACGGGGCTGTAGTCGCCCACAAAGATCGCGCCGGCATTCCGGATCCGCGCGGCCACGGCGGCGGCGTCCCGCGTCATGATCTCCAGGTGCTCGGCGGCGTAGGCATCGCACGCGGCGATTCCCTGGTCCAGGTTGTCCACCAGGACGACGCCGGACTGGGGGCCGGACAAGGCCTCCCGGACGCGGGCGGAGTGCTTGGTTGCGGCGGCCTGCCGATCGAGCTCGTCCCGTACCGCCATGGCCAACGGCTCCGAATCGGTGACCAGCACCGATGCTGCCTTGGGGTCGTGCTCGGCTTGGCTGAGCAGGTCGGCGGCCACCAGCGCCGGTTGGGCGGAGTCGTCGGCAAGGATGGCGATCTCCGTGGTTCCTGCCTCCGAATCGATGCCCACCACTCCCTTGACCAGGCGCTTGGCGGTGGCGACGAAGATGTTGCCGGGCCCGGTCACCACGTCCACCGGTTCCAGTGCGGGGCCCGCGTCGCCGGCGTCCACCCCATAGGCAAACGCGGCGATGGCCTGTGCGCCGCCGATGCCGTAGACCTCGGTGATACCCAGCAGCGCCGCAGCGGCGAGGATGGTGGGGTGCGGCAGGCCGCCGAATTCTTTCTGGGGCGGCGAAGCAAGGGCAATGGATTCCACCCCTGCCGCCAGCGCCGGCACCACGTTCATGATCACCGATGACGGATACACTGCCAGGCCGCCCGGAACGTACAGCCCAACGCGCGCTACGGGGACCCAGTTCTGGCTGACGACGGCGCCGTCGCCCAGTTCGACGTCAACGTTGCGGGGCCGCTGCCGGTCGGCGAATTTCCGTGCCCGGCTGATGGATTCCTCCAGTGCTGCCCGCACCTTCGGGTCAAGACCGTCCAGGGCTGCGGCGATCGCCTCGCGGGGAACCAGCGGATGGCGCTGATCCACGCCGTCGAACCTTGACGCAAGGTCAGACAACGCCGCGAAGCCGCGCTGCCGGACGGCGGCGATAATGTCCAGGACCTTTTCCTCGGCGTCCGCCACGGTCTGGCCCTTGGCGCGCGGAACGGCGGCGCGCAGGGCCGCCAGGGTCAGGGTGCGGCCGCGAAGGTCGATGGTGCGGAAGTCGACGGCGGTAGTCGCGGGGGCAGGAGGCTGCGGGGAAGTGGTCACCGGACTATTTTACGGCGCTGTTCCCGCCCGCCGTTCCGCCGGGGATGCCGGCGGGTTTCCGGCCTGCCATCCCCACCAACTCCAAAACGAAGACCGAGACCGCCGTGGCAGCCGGCCACAGCAGCAGCACCGGCAACGCCCGGAGCGAGAAGGCGATGCTGGCATTGGCCGAGGTGTCCACCGCCGGGCCCCAGAGCCGGGCCGCGAGGAGGCCGGTTCCCCAGGCGGCCAGGCTGCCGGCCACCGCGCCGACCAGGCCCGCCAGCAGAGCCGTCCGGGGGTCCGGACGCTTGCCGTCGGCCAGGAACACGGCCAGCAGGCAACCGGCCAGCACCATAATCCCGGCAAGTGTCAGGTCGCGTGGCAGCCACACCAGCGGTGCCGTTCCCGATGCCAGGGCGGGGTTCCGGGTGATCAGGTTCAGGCCGCCCGGGGCAAGCAGCCACCAGAGGAGCCCGGCCGGAACGCCTGCCGCCGCCGGGACCAGCAGCAGGGACCAGGGCAGCCGCCGCGCGGGGCGGCCAAAGTTCGTCATGACAGACACCTTAACAAAGGTTCCTGCGGAGCCCGTCAGCGGTTCAAGGGCTCTGTGTTTTCCCGCCTGGCCCGCGGGCCAATACGCTTGGGGAAAGAGATATGCCACTTAGTGCAGGAGTTCCGGTGACCGACAACAGCGAGCCCTTTGAGCAGACGTTCAGGGAGATGTTCCGGCGGCATGCCGCGGGCGTCGCCATCATCACCGTGAACTACCAGGACGAGCCCTACGGATTCACCGCAACATCGGTGGCCTCCCTGTCGGCCAAACCGCCGCGATTCACGTTCAACATGGCCCGCAGTTCCAGGTCCTGGCCCGCCGTTGCCAACACCCAGTTCCTGGGCGTCCACATGCTGGGCCTCGAAAACCAGGAACTGGCAGCCCGGTTCGCCCGGCCCGGCAACCGGTTCGAGGGGAACCACTGGGAAATCGGACCGCACGGGGTGCCCATCCTGAAGGATGTGGCCGGCTGGCTCATCGGCGAGGTGCAGATGCGGCTGTCGTTCGAAAACAACGCCGTGGTGGTGGTCCAGGTGGTGGACGGCCAGGTGGGCGGCGATGGTGCGCCGCTGCTCTACCACGGGGGCGCCTACGGGCAGCCTGTCCCGCTGGACTACGAAATCTAGCGCAGTCCATCGTCCCGGGTCCGGGCTGAAGCGACCAGACGCCAAAGGCGCGGACGACGCCGGAAGCCGGCTTCCGGAGTCGTGCTCCCCTGCCTCAGGCGTCCAGGCAGGCCGGCCCCAGCAGCACTTTCAGGTCGCCGAACAGCGACGGGCTGGGGTTCACCCGCAGGTGGACGGGCAGGCCCATGATTTCCGTGCGGGTGTCGCCCTGGAGGTGCAGCCGCACCTCCGAGTTGCCCCGGTGCGTGCGCAGCACGTCCCCCAGCTCCGTCACCACTGCCTCGGTTGCCTTGTAGGTGGGCATGGTGATGACCAGCGGCCCGTGCAGGCCTTCGCTCAGGTCCGGAACGGACAACTCCATGCAGTTGAGGGTGATTGCGCCGTCGTCGCGCTTTTGCAGGCGGCCCTTGACCACCACGATCAGGTCCTCGGCGAGCACGGAGGCGATAGGCCCGTAGACCTGGCCGAAGAACATCACTTCGATGGAACCGCCGAGGTCCTCGATCTCGGCCCGGGCGTAGGCATTGCCGCTGGCTTTGGCGATGCGGCGGCTCAACGAGGTGATCATGCCGGCGATGGTGATGATGGCGCCGTCCTGCGGCCCGTCTTCGCCGATGATGGTCGTGATGCTCATCTCCGCGTGCTGGCTCAACAGCCCCTCGAGGCCCTGCAGCGGGTGGTCCGAGACGTACAGGCCAAGCATGTCCCGTTCGAAGGACAGTTTGTCCTTCTTCTCCCACTCGGGCAGGTCCGGGATTTCGATGCTGAGCGACGCTTCCGATTCGGCTTCCTCAAAGCCGGCGAAGAGGTCGAACTGGCCGATCGCCTCGTTCCGCTTCAAGGTGATGACGGAATCGATGGCCTCTTCATGGATCATGGCCAGCGCACGCCGGTGATGGCCCAGGGAGTCGAAGGCCCCGGACTTGATCAGGGATTCGATGGTCCTCTTGTTGCACACCACCGCCGGAACCTTCATCAGGAAGTCCTTGAAGGACGTGTAGGCACCTTCGCTCTCGCGCGCGGTGACCATGGCATCGACGGCGTTCGCACCCACGTTGCGGATAGCGCCCATGCCGAAGCGGATGTCATTGCCCACCGGGGTGAAGTTCAGGGCCGACTCATTGACATCCGGCGGAAGCACCGTGATGCCCATGCGGCGGCATTCGTTCAGGTAGATTGCCGACTTGTCCTTATCGTCACCGACGGAGGTCAGCAGTGCAGCCATGTACTCCGGCGCATAGTGCGCCTTCAGGTAGGCCGTCCAGTAGGAGATCACCCCGTACGCGGCGGAGTGGGCCTTGTTGAAGGCGTAGTCGGAGAAGGGCAGGAGGATGTCCCACAGGGTCTTGACGGCCTCCATGGAGTAACCGTTGTCCTGCATGCCCTGGGAGAAGCCGGCGAACTGCTTGTCCAGTTCCGACTTCTTCTTCTTGCCCATGGCACGCCGGAGGATATCTGCCTGGCCCAGCGAGTAGCCGGCCAGCTTTTGCGCCACGGCCATCACCTGCTCCTGGTACACGATCAGGCCGTACGTGCCGCCGAGGATCTCCTTGAGCGGTTCCTCCAGCTCGGGGTGGATGGGAATGACTTCCTGGATCCCGTTCTTGCGCAGCGCGTAGTCAGTGTGGGCATTGGCGCCCATGGGGCCTGGCCGGTACAACGCCAGCACGGCGGAGATGTCTTCGAAGTTGTCAGGCTTCATGAGCTTGAGCAGGGAACGCATGGGGCCGCCGTCGAGCTGGAACACGCCCAGGGTGTCGCCGCGGGCCAGGAGTTCGTAGGACGGGGCGTCGTCGAGCTCCAGGTTTTCCAGGTCGAGGTCGATGCCACGGTTCATTTTGATGTTCTCGAGGGCATCGGAGATGATCGTCAGGTTCCGCAGGCCCAGGAAGTCCATCTTGATCAGGCCAAGGCCCTCGGACGTCGGGTAGTCGAACTGGGTGATCACCTGGCCGTCCTGGAAGCGGCGCATGATCGGGATGACGTCGATGATGGGGTCCGAGGACATGATGACGCCGGCTGCGTGCACGCCCCACTGGCGCTTCAGCCCTTCAATGCCCAGGGCCGTTTCGAAGACCTTGGCGGCTTCCGGGTCGGTGGCGATCAGCTGCCGGAAATCGCCTGCCTCGCTGTAGCGCTTGGCTTCGGGGTTCTGGATATCCGCGAGCGGAATGTCCTTGGCCATCACGGCCGGAGGCAGGGCCTTGGTCAGCTGTTCACCCATGCTGAACGGGTAGCCCAGGACGCGGGAGGAGTCCTTGAGGGCCTGCTTGGTCTTGATGGTGCCGTAGGTGACGATCATGGCGACGCGTTCGTCACCGTACTTGCGGGTCACGTAGTCGATGACTTCGGAACGGCGCCGGTCATCGAAGTCGACGTCGAAGTCGGGCATGGAGACGCGGTCCGGGTTCAGGAACCGTTCGAAGATCAGGCCGTGGCGCAGGGGGTCGAGGTCGGTGATGCGCATGGCGTAGGCCACCATGGAACCGGCACCCGAACCACGGCCGGGGCCAACGCGGATGCCGTTGTTCTTGGCCCAGTTGATGAAGTCGGCAACCACCAGGAAGTAGCCCGGAAACCCCATGGACGTGATGACGCCGAGCTCGTAGTCCGCCTGCTTGCGGACCTCGTCCGGGATGCCTCCCGGGTAGCGGTACTGCAGGCCCTTGTCCACTTCCTTGACCAGCCACGAGGTCTCGTCCTCGCCGGGCGGGCAGGGGAACCTGGGCATGAAGTTGGCGTCCGTATTGAAGGACACCTCGCAGCGCTCAGCGATCAGCAGGGTGTTGTCGCAGGCTTCCGGGTGGTCGCGGAAAAGCTCGCGCATCTCCTGCGGGGATTTGAGGTAGTAGCCGCTGCCGGAGAAGGCGAACCGCGAACCGCCGTTGTCGTACGTGGGTTCGAGCAGCGTGGAGCCCGACTGGATGGCCAGCAGGGCCTCATGGGCCTTTGCATCGTGCTCGTGGGTGTAGTGGAGGTCGTTGGTGGCCACCAGCGGCAGGTTGAGGTCCTTGGCGAGCCTCAGGAGGTCGCCGGTGACCCGACGCTCAATGTCCAGCCCGTGGTCCATCAGCTCGCAGAAGTAGTTTTCCGCGCCGAAGATGTCCCGGAACTCGGCGGCCGCCTCCAGCGCTTCGCGGTACTGGCCGAGCCGGAGCCTGGTCTGCACTTCGCCGGAGGGACATCCGGTGGTGGCAATCAGCCCCTCGGAGTAGGTGTTGAGCAGTTCGCGGTCAAGCCGCGGCCACTTGCCGAACACCGAATCGAGGGAGGCGATGGAGGAGGCCCGGAAGAGGTTCCGCATGCCCACGTTGTTGTAGCTCAGGAGCGTCATATGGGTGTACGAGCCACCACCGGAGACGTCGTCCTTGCGCTGGGATTCGTCGCCCCAGCGGACGCGTTCCTTGTCCGTGCGGGCCGTGCCGGGGGTTACGTAGGCTTCGACGCCGATGATCGGCTTGATGCCCTTGTCCGTGGCCTTGCGCCAGAAATCGAACGCCCCGAACAAGTAGCCGTGGTCTGTGGTGGCAAGGGCCGGCATCCCCAGGCGCTCGGTTTCATCGAACAGTTCGCCCAGGCGGGCAGCTCCATCCAGCATGGAATATTCGGTGTGGGTGTGCAGGTGGACAAACGAATCTTTGCTGGAACTCACCGCACCATTCTAAGCGCTGGCAGTTGGCGGCCCGGCCAGGCCGCCGTGTCAGGCCTGTCCCGACTCCAGCAGTTCCAGGGCGTAGGACAGGTCCTGCGGATAGTCGCTGGTGACAGTGACGCGTTCCCCTGTCACCGGGTGGTCGAATCCCAGCTGGCGGGCGTGGAGCCACTGCCGGGTGAGCCCGAGGGTGGCCGCGAGGCGCGGGTCGGCGCCATAGGTGAGGTCACCGGCGCAGGGATGGCGGAGGGCTGAGAAGTGGACCCGGATCTGGTGCGTCCGGCCCGTCTCCAGGTGCACTTCCACCAGGCTTGCCTTCCCGAAAGCCTCCAGGACTTCGTAATGGGTTACCGAGGGCCGGCCGTCCTCGATGACGGCAAAGCGCCAGTCGTGGCCGGGATGCCGTCCGATGGGCGCGTCGATGGTGCCTGTCAGCGGGTCCGGGAGGCCCTGGACCACCGCGTGGTACACCTTGTCCACAGTGCGCTCCTTGAAGGCCCGCTTGAGGGCTGTGTAGGCCCGCTCGGACTTCGCCACCACCATTACCCCGGAGGTGCCGACATCGAGCCGGTGCACGATCCCCGCCCGCTCCGGTGCGCCGGAGGTGGAGATGCGGTAGCCTGCACCGGCCAGTCCGCCCACCACAGTGGGGCCAACCCAGCCGGGCGAGGGATGCGCCGCGACACCCACGGGTTTGTCGACGACGACAAAGTCCTCGTCGTCCAGCAGGATCTTCAGGCCTTCCACAACTTCCTCCACGACTTCCAGCGGGTCCCGCCGCTCCGGGACGGTGACGTCAAGGACATCCCCCGCCACAAGTTTTGCCGATTTCCCGAGCGCCTTCCCCCGGGTGAGGACATGGCCCTCGGCCAGCAAGGATGCGGCCACGGACCGGGACACGCCCAGGAGGCCGGCCAGGCCGGCGTCGGCCCGGGTCCCGCCGAATTCCTCGGCCACGACGATTCGCTCACTCATGGCCGGGCTTGTCCTTGTGTGCAGTCCCGAGGCGCGTTCCGTCCAGCGCGATTCCGCGAATGGTCAGGATGCAGATGATGGCGACGGCAGACACGACTGCGGAGTCCGCGATATTGAAGATCGCGAAGTTGGGAAGCTGAATGAAGTCCACCACATGGCCCATGCCGAAGGAGGGCTCGCGGAAGAGCCGGTCGGTGAGGTTGCCCAGGGCGCCGCCCAGCAGCAGCCCGAGAGCCAGGGACCACCAGGCCGAGCCCAGCTTCCGGACCTGGAAGAGAATGGCGATTGCGACGCCGGCCATGATGATCGAGAACACCCAGGTGACGTTCTCCCCGATCGAAAACGCGGCACCTGAGTTCCGGATGAAGTACCAGTGCAGCAGGGGCGGCAGGACCGGGATCCTTTCGCCTTCCACCATGGTGGACGTCACCCAGAGTTTGGTGAGCTGGTCCAGGACGTAGGCAAAGACCGCGAACCCGCCGAAGAGGGACAGCAGCACAGCCCGTCGGGGGCGCGGAGAGGAGGGGGCCGGCCGTGCGGCGTCGGCTGCGAGTTCGTCAGTCATGGTGCTTTCACTTCGAAAAACTTAGGTGTCAATGCCAAAAGCCGGTGGCCGAGGAATCCTCAGCCACCGGCTTTCAGAATACGTGTTGCCAGGGTTAGTTTGCTTCGCTGACTTCCGGCGTCGCAACGGAACCACGTGCGTCCAGGTCGCGGAGCTGGCCTTCGATGTAGGCCTTCAGGCGTGAACGGTAGTCGCGTTCGAAGCCGCGGAGCTGCTCCACCTTGCGCTCGAGGACCGAACGCTGCTGCTCCAGTGCGCCCAGGATCTTGCGGGACTTTTCCTGTGCGTCGTTGACGAGGCTGCTGGCTTCGATCTGCGCCTCGGCGATGATCTTGTCCTTCTGGGCCTGGCCTTCGGCGACGTGGCGGTCGTGCATCTGCTGCGCCATGGCCAGCAGGCCGGCAGCGGACTCGGCGGAAGGAGTGGAGGCGGCGGGCGCTGCGGGGGCGGCTGCAACCGGAGCGGCCGGCTCGACGTCCTTCTTCTTGCTGGCTTCGGCGGCCTTCGCTTCGGCTTCAGCCTTCTCGCGGGACTCATCCTTGTCGGACTTGACCGGGGCGGGGACCTTCTCAACCACAGGTGCGGCGGTGGTGCTTGCCGGGACGCTGGAGCCGGCGTCGGCGAGCTTCTTGCGGAGCTCGTCGTTTTCCTGGTTCAGGCGGCGGAGTTCGACGACGATTTCGTCCAGGAAGTCGTCAACCTCGTCCTGGTCATAGCCCTCGCGGAACTTGGTGGGCTGAAAGCGCTTGTTGACAACGTCTTCTGGCGTCAAAGCCATCTGGTCACCTCACTGGTCTGGTTAGTCAGTAGGCCTTCCGGCCGTCAAAACTACGGTACCTAAATTTGGTCTGCTTACTCTAATTCAACACCGCGGTGTCAAACGGGAGGTTTCTTCGCTTTACAGTAGCTGTTCCCGGGAGGATCATCCTGCATTGCCAAGTCTTTGTTGGTGGATCAGGCCAGATTCCTGGTGATGCTCATCGCAATGCTGACGCCGATGAACAGGATCAGGAAGCCCAGGTCCAGGGAGATGCCGCCAAGCCGAAGGGGCGGGATCAACCGCCGCAGCCCCTTGAGCGGCGGATCAGTGATGGAATACACAGCGTGCGCCACCACGAGGGCCGCACCGCGTGGCCGCCATTCCCTCGCGAACATCTGCACCCAGTCGTAGACCAGGCGGATGATGAGGGCCACGAAGAACAGCAGCAACACGAGATAGAGAAGTCCGAAAACAATTCCCATGACTTATTTCATATCTCCATATTTCGTGCGGACCATCCGGTTCGGATGCCGCGGTGTGCTGCAGTTGTCTTGTCTATTTCAGCACAGATGCCAGACAGGTGTCCCTGCCTGGCATCTGTCGTCGGCCTTGGCCGTCAGCTCTGGTTGAAGAAACTGGCCTGGGTGTCGCTGACTTTCTTGTCGTCACCGATCACTTCGACGTAGGACGGTGAGAGCAGGAACACCTTGTTGGTCACCCGTTCGATGCTGCCGCGGAGGCCGAAGACGAGTCCGGCCGAGAAATCCACCAGGCGCTTTGCGTCCGCCTCGCCCATGTCCGTGACGTTCATGATCACCGGGATACCGTCCCGGAAGCTCTCACCGATGAGCTTGGCATCGTTGTAGGAGCGGGGATGGATGGTGGTGATCTGCCGAAGTCCGGTGTTTTCTTCACGGCTCGAGGCCGCACGCTTAATCGGGGTCACTGGGGCGCGGTATTCCTCTTCAGGGGTGTAGGACGCCTCACGGCTGACTTCGCGGACCGGTGCCGGGGCACGGCGTTCCTCGCGGTCGACTTCCATGGGTTCGTCCTCATCCTTACGTGTGGTCTGTTGCTCGGACTCGTAATGCTCATCGCCGTCGGCGAGCCCAAGATAGATCATTGTCTTGCGCAGAGCGCCGGCCATGGTCGACTCCTAATCGTGTCCCGTAAGCGGGCCGCCCAATGACTTGACAGCACTGGAGTCCCCCGCCCATCACTTCCAACAGGTCCGACGCTACCCCACCGCGGGACGCGAACCGAGAATATCGGAACCGATCCGCAGGTGTGTCGCCCCGAACTTGATGGCCGCCTCCAGGTCCTGGCTCATGCCGGCCGAGATGGCCGCAGCCCCCGGGTGGTCGGCCACCAGGCGGGCCGAGACCGCGGCGAGCTTCTCGAAGGCCGGCTCCGGTGGCGCGCCCAGCGGCGCAACGGCCATGACGCCTGCAAGGTGGAGGCCGGCTGACGCCGCGATCCTCTCCGCCAGGAGTGGCACATCGGCCGGGGCCGCCCCGCCGCGGTGCGTGCCGCCGTCGTCCTCCAGGCTGACCTGGATGAAGCACGCCAAAGGGTCCCGCCCGCCGGAATCCATCTCGTTCCGCACTGCCTTGGCGAGGGCGTCCACGAGCTGGAGGCGGTCCACTGAGTGGACGGCGGCGGCGTACCGGACCACCGATTTTGCCTTCTTGCTCTGCAGTTGGCCCACGAAATGCCAGTTGAGGGCCAGTCCGGCCAGTTCGGCGGCCTTCGCTGCTGCCTCCTGGTCCCTGTTCTCGCCCACATCGGTGACCCCGAGGGCCGCGAGCCGGCGGATGTCCGCGGCCGGGTGGAACTTGGTGACAACGATGAGCGACGGCGGCCGGCCGCTGCGGCCGCTCGCCTCGGCGGCGGCCGCGATCCGGTTGCGTACCGCGGCCAGCCTGATGGCGAGTTCCGCGGCGCGGGGATCGGACGCCGGGTCCCGGGGGTCCTGCGGATACTCAGTCATGGCACCACACCAGTCCGGCGAAACGGCCGGTGTTCCGGTTGCGGCGGTAGGAGAACAGCGTGTCGGTCTCGAGGGTGCAGGGACCGGAGTAGGCCACTTCCACGCCGGCGGCCTTGAGCTGGCTCCGGGCACCGGCCGGGAGGTCCAGCCCGGGGGTCCCCCAGGAGGTGGTACTCCACGTTGCGGGCACCTTGGCGGCTACCTCCTCGCGCAGCGCGGCGGGTACTTCGTAGCAGGCACCGCAGATGGAGGGCCCCAGCCAGGCACGGACGCGGGACGCCCCCAGGGATTCCATGGCCTCCACGGCCGCCGGGAGCACACCGTTGGCGGTCCCGGGACGGCCGGCGTGGACGGCGGCGAGAACCGGCCCGTTGGCCGACTCCCCCGCGAGCAGGACCGGGATGCAGTCCGCCACCATGACGGCCAGGGGAATGCCCTGGGACACCATGGCGTCGGCTTCGGGAACGGGAGAGTCCGCGTCCATTAAAGCGACGGTGGTGCCGTGGACTTGGTTCATGAAGCGCAGTGACCGCGGAGCGGCGCCGATGGATTCCTCCAGGCGGCTCCGGCGCTCCATGACCCGGGCGGGGTCGTCTCCCACGTGGAGGGCCAGGTTTCCGGCACTCGCGTCGGTGAATGCGGCCGACACCCCGGGCAGGATGTCGGCGCGCCAATGGAACAAGCCGGTGCCTACTTCAGGAAGTCGGGGACATCCAGGTCGTCCGGGTGGTTGCCGGTCAGGTCCGGCTCCACGACGGACGGGAGGTCGACGTCGAAGCCGGAGTCGGCCGGGACGGCAGACGGACGCTGCTGGCCCCAGTTGCTCAGGCCCGCCGCACCAACGCCGGCGTGGATGGGCTGCACGTTCTGCTGGTGGCTTCCGTTGCCCTGGTGGTTTCCGCCCTGGGAGTGGGCCGAGGCGGGGGCGGCAGCGGGGGCAGCGGGCCGCTGGGGGGCGGTCTGCGGCTGTGACTGGTCCATGGACGGTGAGGTGGCCTTGACGTCGTCGAAGCCGGCGGCGATGACGGTGACGCGTGCTTCGTCGCCCAGGGCGTCGTCAATGACGGCACCGAAAATGATGTTGGCCTCGGGGTGGGCCACCTCCTGGACCAACCGTGCGGCTTCGTTGATCTCGAACAGGCCCAGGTCGGAGCCGCCCTGGATGGAGAGCAGCACGCCGTGGGCGCCGTCGATGGAGGCTTCCAGCAACGGGGAGGCAATGGCCAGTTCGGCAGCCTTGACGGCGCGGTCTTCGCCGCGGGCCGACCCGATGCCCATGAGCGCGGAACCGGCACCCTGCATCACGGACTTGACGTCCGCGAAGTCGAGGTTGATCAGGCCGGGGGTGGTAATGAGGTCGGTGATGCCCTGGACACCGGACAGCAGGACCTGGTCGGCGGAGCGGAAGGCGTCCAGCACCGAAACGTTGCGGTCGCTGATGGAGAGCAGGCGGTCATTGGGGATCACGATCAGGGTGTCCACTTCATCGCGCAAGGCGTCGATGCCGGCCTCGGCGGAGCCGGCGCGGCGCCGGCCCTCGAAGGTGAACGGTCGGGTGACCACGCCAATGGTCAGGGCCCCCAGGGAGCGTGCGATCCGGGCGACGACGGGAGCGCCGCCCGTGCCCGTTCCGCCGCCTTCGCCGGCGGTCACGAAGACCATGTCGGCGCCGCGGAGGACTTCTTCGATCTCGTCAGCGTGGTCCTCGGCAGCCTGCTTGCCCACCTCCGGGTTGGCGCCGGCACCCAGGCCTCGGGTCAGCTCGCGCCCGACGTCGAGCTTGACGTCGGCGTCGCTCATCAGCAGGGCCTGGGCGTCGGTGTTGATGGCGATGAACTCAACACCCCTGAGGCCGACCTCGATCATGCGGTTGACTGCGTTCACGCCACCGCCGCCGATGCCGACGACTTTGATGACGGCCAAGTAATTCTGCGGAGCTGCCACGTTACGTGTCCCTTGTTCGTGTCTGTATTGCGAAAACTGATGGTGAGCTTGAAGCCTGCAACCTTAACCTTCGACTTGAAGGTTATAGTTATGTCAAGTAACTCATGTCTGTGACGGTATTTCCTCTGGTTCCGACATTCAATGACCGGGTCCGCGTGTCGGATTAATACGGGGAAAGAAAGCGCTCAGCGCGTCACGGGGTGCCGGGGCACACTGACATCGTAGACCCTGACGGGGTTCTTCGGATCCGCCGGAACCTTCAGGAGCGCGGCCAGCACCTTGGCCTTGAGTTCCTTCTCCGACGCGTTGCCCCACACGATCGTCTGGCCGTCCACAAGCTTCAGCTCCACGGCATCCACGGACTGGGCTGAGGCGTTGGACAGCTTGGCCAGCACGTCCGCGGGCAATGCACCCAGGACTGCCGCCGTGGCACGGAACAGGTCCTGGCCGATCGCTCCGGCACCGCCGTCAATCACCGGCAGCGAGGCCGATGCCGGGTCGGCCGTGGTACCGAGCTGGACGCCGTCGACGTCCACCAGCTGGTACTGCTCCCCCTGCTTGACCAGGGCTACCGGAACCCGCTCATGCACGGAAATGGCGAGCGTGGAAGGCGGCCGTGCCTCGACCGAGACGGACTTGACCTGGACCAGGGGCCCGAGAAGGCTCCGTACGTCGTCTTCACTGATCTGTGGCAGCGGCTTGCCGCGGAGCGGCTCCAGGGCCGCCTGGACCTGGGCGGGCGTCAGGAGCCGGGTGCCGCTGACCGAGATCGTCTGCAGGGCGAGGACGGGTGAATAGATGGCACCGGCCAGGATGCCTGCCACCAGCACCAACACGGTTCCGAGGGCAATGAGGAATCTCTTCCGGCGTCGTTTGGCTTTGGGCTCCGGGAACGCCAGGACCGTCGCGCCGGCGGGTTCCTGCGCTGTCGCCGATTGTTCCGGGGCCGGGTCCTGGATGCCGCGGGAGGCGGTGATGACGTCCCCACCGGTGGCACGGGGCGCCCCGTTCGCCGGGTCTTTCCGGGAAGCGGTGCCCGCCGTGGTGTCGGCACGATTGCTGCCCTTCGGAGGTGCGTAGGTGGGCCGGCGCGAGCTAGGCATGGAGCGCCTCCACGATCCGGGGACCGTAGGCCGTGACGTCGCCGGCACCGACAGTGAGGACGACGTCGCCGTCGCCAGCAGCTGCCGCCAGGGTGGCGACGGCGTCATCGGCGGCTACCAGCCGTCCTCCCCCGGTGAGGTGGTCGGCGATGAGCTGGCTGGTGACGCCCGGAATGGGGTCCTCCCTGGCAGGGTAGATGTCCAGGACCAGGGCGGTGTCTGCCAGGTTCAGGGCATCGGCGAATTCGGCGGCGAACTCCCGGGTCCGGGAGAACAGGTGCGGCTGGAACAGGACGTGCACCTTGCGGTCTCCGGCGACGGAGCGGGCCGCGGCAAGGGCAGCGCGGACTTCCGTGGGATGGTGGGCGTAGTCGTCGAAGACGCGAACCCCCCTCGCCGTGCCCTTCAGTTCGAAGCGGCGGGACGCTCCCGAGAAGCTGGCAAGCCCGGCTGCGGCGGCCGCCGGCTCCACCCCCAGCTCCAGGGCCACGGCAAACGCCGCCGCGGCGTTGAGTGCGTTGTGCCGGCCGGGAACCTGCAAGGCCAGCGGAAACTGCCCGGCGGGGTTTGCCACGGCGACGCGGCCAGGACCGTCGTCAAGCAACCGAACATCCGCGGCTTCGTTCGTGCCGTACAGGACCACCCGCGTGGCGCCGCGGGCCTTGGTCCTTTCCGCAAGGGCCAGCGCCCCGGCGTCGTCAGCACAGGCGATGAGGAGCCCGTCAGGGGGCAGCAGGGCGGTGAACCGGTCGAAGGACTCGTAGACGGCTTCGGCTGTGCCGTAGTAGTCGAGGTGGTCGGGCTCGACGTTGGTGACGACGGCGATCCGTGGCCGGTAATTGAGGAAGGAGCCATCGGATTCGTCGGCCTCCGCCACGAAGATGCCCGATGTCCCGTGGGCGGCATTGACGCCAAGCGCCGGAATGTTGGCCCCCACGGCGAAGGAGGGGTCCAGCCCGGCGGCCCGCAGCAATACGGTGATCATGGAGGTCGTGGTGGATTTTCCATGCGTTCCCGCCACCGTCACTACGGCGTCATCCCCCATGGTGGCGGCGAGGGCCTCGGAGCGGTGCAGGACTGGCAGCCCTGCCTGCCTCGCGGCAGCCAATTCCGGATTATCGTCCCTGATGGCCGATCCGGCCACCACCGTCTCCGCGTCCCCCAGGTTCGCCGCGTCGTACCCAACCGCGATGCGGGCACCGGCCGCCGCGAGGTCCGACATGACGGGAAGGTCCTTGGCATCGGATCCGCTGACCGGGACGCCGCGGGCCACCATGATCCGTGCCACGGCGGACATGCCCACTCCCCCGATGCCGATGAAGTGCACCTTGCCGAGGATGTCCGTGCCTGCGTTGGTGTGGGGGTTCATGCGGATACCGCTTCCAGGACAAGACCAGCCATCCGCTGGTCGGCGTTTCGGATACCGAGCCGGTAGGACTTGGCTTCCATGGCCGCGAGCCGGGCCTTGTCGGTGACCAGGGGGATCAATTCGCGTTCCACCCAGTCGGGCGTGAAATCACGGTCGGCCACCAGCAGCGCGCCGCCTGCGGCCACCAGGCCGGCGGCGTTGAGGGCCTGTTCACCGTTGCCGATGGGCAGCGGTACCAGGACGGCGGGAACGCCCACGGCGGCGACCTCGCAGACGGTGGCGGCGCCCGAGCGTGCCAGCAGGAGGTCCGCCGCGGCGTAGGCGAGCTCCATGCCGTCAATGTACTCCACCTGCCGGTACCCGGCTGCGGTGAGGGGTTGGCCGGCCCCGTCCAGCACGGTCTTGCCGCGGCCGGTGACGTGCAGAGTCTGGATGCCCGCGTCGGCAAGCCGGCCCACGGCGGCGGCGATGGTCCGGTTGATGCTTTGCGCCCCGGAGGAACCGCCCGTCACAATCAACGTGGGCTGCTGGGGATCAAGCCCCAGGGCTGCCCTGGCCGCAGTCCTGGCAGCTTTGCGGTCCAGCCCGGAGATTTCCTTCCGCATGGGCATTCCCACGTGGACGGCGTTCCGGAGCGGGGTGCCTTCGAATGCCACGGCCACCCTGCCGTTGAGGAATGCCCCGACCCGGTTGGCCAGTCCCGGGCGCGCGTTGGCCTCGTGGATCACCACGGGAATGCGGCGCTTTCGGGCGGCCAGGTACATGGGGGTGCAGACATACCCTCCCACTCCCACCAGAACATCAGCGTGCGCCCGGTCCAGGATGGCCCCGGCCTGGCGGACGGCGCCGGCCAGCCTGCCGGGCAGGCGCAACAGGTCCGCTGACGGTTTCCGCGGGAAGGGCACGCGGTCGATGGTGGCCAGTTGGACGCCGGCCGCCGGCACCAGCCGCGTTTCCATCCCCGAGGGTGTTCCGACGGCAAGGATGTCCGCCCCCGGCGCTTCGCTCCGGAGCGCCGCGGCGATGGCGAGCAGCGGGCTGATATGGCCGGCGGTTCCGCCGCCGGCCAGGACGATAGAGGGTGTGGCAGGTGTCATCTGAGGTTAGGCACGCTTTCTGGAATTCTTGGGTTGGCTCTTGTGGCGGTCTTTCCGGGCCTTGAGCTTGAGCATCCGTTTGGGCCGGATGGCTGGGGCCATTTGTTCCCTGGCAAGGGAAAGAACCACGCCGATGGCGCACAGTGACATCAGCAGGGCCGAGCCGCCGTAGGAAATGAACGGCAGCGGCACGCCGATGACGGGCATCAGCCCGGTGACCACGGACATATTGACGGTGGCCTGCCCCAGCAGCCAGACCATGATGGTGCCGGCCAGGACGCGGTGGAACATGTCCTCCTGTGCCACCACGACGCGGTAGATCGCGGCGCCCAGGATGGCGAACAGGACCAGTACGACGACGGTCCCCACCAAGCCGAGTTCCTCGCCGATGATGGCGAAGATGAAGTCGTTGTGGGCCTCGGGGATCCAGCTGTACTTTTGCCGGCTCTGGCCCAGGCCCACGCCGAGCCAGCCTCCGGAGGCGAGGCCGTAGAGGCCGTTGGTTGCCTGGTAGTTGGCGTCGATGCCGTCGGCGCAGGACTGCCCGGTCCACCAGGAGGTGATCCGGCACATCCGGTTGGAACTGGTGACGGCCATGAAGGCGGTGCCGGCGGCGGCGATGATGCCCGCGATCCCGAACAGATAGAGCGGTACGCCCGCGAAGAAGAGGGCCGCGGCCACGATCATCATGATGATCATGGCCGTGCCGAGGTCGTTGCCCACCAGGATCAGGACGATGACGACCGCGGCCATGGGGACCGCCGGAACCAGCACGTGCTGCCACCGGCTGAGCAGCCTGCCCTTCATGGCCAGGACGGTGGCCATCCAGAGGGCAAGGGCCAGCTTTGCCGCTTCCGAGGGCTGGAAGGTGATGCCGCCGACGTCGATCCAGTTCCTGTTGCCGTTGATCTCCGAGCCGACTACCTGGACCAGCCCCAGCAGCAGCACGGCGGCACCGACGGCGGGCCATGCCAGCCGCTTGAGCCACACGACGTTGATGCGCGAAAGGACGAACATGGTGAAGATACCGATCGCCGCGAAAACGCCCTGCTTCATGGCGTCCCCATAGGGGGATTTGCCGGCTGCGATCGATTCGACGCTGGAAGCGGAGAGGACCATCATGATGCCGATGGCGGTCAGCGCAAGGGTGGCTCCGAGGATCAGGTAGTAGGTGGAGCCGTTCCTGGAGGTTCCGGTACCCTCCAGGGCGGACCAGAACTTGTGGTGCAGTGCCTGCAGTCTCATCCGGGCTGAAGCCGGCGGCCGCGCGTCCTTGGCTGTGGAACCGGAGCGCGACTTGCTGCCCGGCGGCCGGGTGGGCGTGCTGACCATTGTTACTCCTCGCCGGTCTGGGCCTGCCCTTCCACCAGCTCGCGGACAGCGTCGATGAATGTACCACCACGGTGAGCGTAGGAAGAGAACTGATCCATGGAGGCCGCTGCCGGAGCCATCAGCACGGTGTCGCCTGATTCGGCGAGCCGGGCTGCTGACGCGACGGCCCGGGTCATCACCAGTTGTCCGTTGGCCGGGGAACCGGCCGGTGTGGCACCGGGCGCCGAAGCAGTCTCCACCTCTTCAGTGTCGCCCGCGTCCGGCTCGATGACCGGGACATCCGGCGCGTGTCGCTGGAGGGCCTCACGCAGCGGGCCCGTGTCTGTTCCGATCAGGACCACCGCTTTGAGCCGGGCGGCGTGCTGCCTGACAAGGTCGTCGTAGCTGACGCCCTTTGAGAGCCCACCGGCTATCCACACCACCTTGGTGAAGGCGGAGAGGGATGCCGACGCGGCGTGCGGGTTGGTGGCTTTCGAGTCGTTGACCCAGAGGACGCCGTTCATGCGAGCCACCGGCTGGATGCGGTGGTCCCCCGGCACATAGTCGAGGATGCCTTGGCGGACAGCCTTGGCCTCAACCCCGTAGGCACGGACCAGGCCCGCGGCGGCGAGGGCATTGGCCACCATGTGGCGCGGTGCCAGCGGACCGAGATCGGCCATGGAGGCAAGTTCCGCTGCACTGTCGCGGCGTTCTTCAATGAACGCCCGGTCCACGAGCAGCCCTTCCACCACTCCGAGCATGCTGACGGCGGGCGTGACCGTGGTGAAGCCCACTGCACGGCAGCCCTCAACGACGTCGGCGTTTTCCACCATGCGTTCGGTTTCAATCTGCTCGGCGTTATAGATGCAGGCCTTCTGGGTGTGTTCGTAAACCTTGGCCTTGTCCGCCAGGTACGAGTCATAGGAGCCGTGCCAGTCAACGTGGTCCTCGGCCACGTTGAGGCACACGCTGGCCACCGGGGAGAGCGATTCGGCCCAATGCAGCTGGAAGCTGGAGAGCTCGACGGCGAAAACGTCGTAGTCAACCGGATCGCGAAGGGCATCGAGGATGGGTGTCCCGACATTGCCCACGGCGATGGCCTTGAGCCCGGCAGCCCGGAGCATCGATTCCGTCAGGCCGACCGTGGTGGTCTTGCCGTTTGTTCCCGTAATCGCCAGCCAGTCGGCAGTCTTGCGGCCTTCCCTGATCCGGACCCGCCAGGCGAGCTCGACGTCTCCCCACACGGGGATGTGCGCACGGGCCGCAGCGGCGAGGAGGGCCTGGTCCGGGCGCCAGCCTGGTGAGGTGACGATGAGTTCAGGGAGTTCGCCGTCGATCAGCGGAACATGGTTGACGGCTTCCGCACCGAGCAGGACGTCGGCCGCACCCACGATTTTCAGGGTGTCGGCGTGGGCCCGCGCTGTGTCGCTGGTGGCGGCATCCACCACCACGACGCGTGCGCCAAGTTCGATCAGGGTGTCTGCCGCTGCGAACCCGGAGACGCCGATGCCGGTGACGGCAACACGCAGGCCGGCCCAGTCGGAGTCCCAGGAGACGAGGTGGGCCAGGCGGGGGGAAACGGTCACAGCAGTACAACCCATTCAGCGTAGAAGATGCCCAGGCCCACGGCGACGAAGAGGCCGCCCAGGATCCAGAACCGGACCACAACGGTGACCTCGGCCCACCCCTTCAGTTCGAAGTGGTGCTGCAGCGGCGCCATTTTGAACACTCGCTTTCCGCCCGTGGCTTTGAAGTAGCCCACCTGGATGATGACGGACAGGGTGATCAGGACGAAGAGGCCACCAACGATCCCCAGGAGCAGTTCCGTCCTGGACAGGATGGCGAATCCGGCCACCGCTCCACCGATGGCCAGCGAGCCGGTGTCGCCCATGAAGATCTTGGCCGGCGAGGTGTTCCACCAGAGGAATCCCACCAGTGCTGCACTCAGGATGGCGGCAAGCAGTGCCAGATCCAGAGGATCCCGGACCAGGTAGCAGCCGCTGCCGGCTTCCCGGGGCGAGCCGCAGGCCTGGTTGCTCTGCCATATGCCCATCAGCGTATATGCACCGAACACCATGATGGAGGCGCCGGCGGCCAAGCCATCCAGGCCGTCGGTGAGGTTGACGCCGTTGGTGGCCGCCGTGACGATCAGGTTGGACCAAATGACGAACAGGATCGCCCCCAGGACAGTCCCGCCGAAGGCGAGGTCCAGCCATGGCAGGTCCCGGACCAGGGAAATCTTGGTGGACGCCGGCGTGAGCCCGGCGTCGTTGGGAAAGTTCAGCGCCAGGATGGCGAAGATGATGCCTACGGCCGCCTGAAGGATCAGCTTGGCCTTCGCGTTCAAACCAAGGCTCCGCTGCCGGGAGATCTTGATGAAGTCGTCCAGGAATCCCACCAGGCCCATGCCCACCATCAGGAACAGCAGGATCAGGGCAGAGGCGGAGGGACCGGGCGAGTCGGGGTTCATCATCAGCATGATGAGGTGGGTGAGCCCGTAGCTGAGCAGGACCGCGGCAACGACGACGGTGCCACCCATGGTGGGCGTGCCGCGTTTGGTGTGGTGCGAGGTGGGGCCGTCGTCCCGGATGAACTGGCCATAGCCGCGGCGAACCAGCAGCCGGATGAACAAGGGGGTGCCGACGAGGGCGCACAGCAGGGCGAGGCCCGCACCGATCAGGAGAGCAATCACAGCAGAGTGCTCCTTTCATCGGCAGGTGTCGGGGATGGGGGTAATGCTATCCGATCGCCCAAATGGCGAAGCCCGACGCTGTTGGACGACTTGAACAGCACCAGGTCCCCTGGCTGCAGTTCGGCGTCAAGGATCTGGTAGGCCTCTTCGGCGGTTTCGGCGAACAGGCATTCGTCGCCCCAGGATCCTTCCTGGACGGCGGAAACGTAGAGTGCACGGGCTTCGCGTCCAACCACCAGCAACCTGGAGATGTTGAGCCGTACCACCTGGGTGCCCACCGCGGTGTGCTCGCGAATGGAATCTTCGCCAAGTTCCAGCATGGCGCCCAGGACCGCCCAGGTCCGGCGGCCCCGGCCAAGGTCGGCCAGGGTGCGCAAGGCGGCACGCATTGATTCAGGGTTGGCATTGTAAGCGTCGTTGATGATCGTGACGCCGTCCGGGCGTTCGGTGCGTTCCATCCGCCAGCGGCTCGCGGCGGCCTGCTGGCTCAGTGATTCAGCGATGCGGTCCCCCGGCACCCCTGCGGCACACGCAGCTGAGGCTGCCGCCAGCAGGTTACCCACGTGGTGGGCGCCGATGAGCCGGCTGCGGACGGGCCGTGGCGCTTCGCCGTCCGGCAACTGGAGATCGAATTCCGGGCAGCCCTCAGCGTTCGTGTCGGCATTCAGCGCCTGCACCACGGCATCCGGGCGGCCTTCCGCGGAGAACCCGAGGACCGTCGCGGAGGTCCGGCTGCGCATCGCAGCCACGCGTTCGTCGTCGAGGTTGATGATCGCGGTGCCCGCACTGGTGAGTCCTTCAACCATCTCGCCCTTGGCCCGGGCGATGTTCTCCACTCCCCCGAATTCGCCTGCGTGGGCCGTTCCTACGGCGAGCACAACTCCGATGTCGGGTTTGACCATCTCCGCCAGGTAGCGGATGTGGCCAATCCCCGTGGCACCCATTTCAATGACCAGGTAGCGGGTGTCGGTTCCGGCCCGGAACACTGTCAGCGGGACGCCAACCTCACCGTTGTAGGAACCCTGTGGCGCTACGGTTGCCCCCTGGGTGGAGAGTATGCCGGCCAGGAGGTCCTTGGTGGTGGTCTTACCCGCTGAACCGGTGATGCCAACGACCGTCAGCTGGTCACCTGCTGCCGAGCGAGCGGCGCGGATCCGTCGGACTGCTTCGGCGGCGAGGGCGCCCATGGCGAGGACGGCGTCGGCAACCAGGACTGTCGGGTAGACCCGGCCGTCCGGCGCAGCGACCGGGCGTTCAACGAGGGCCAAAATGGCCCCGGCAGCAAAGGCGGCGTCCACGAAATCGTGGCCGTCGGCCTGTTCGCCCGGCTTCGCGACGTAAAGCGAACCCTGCGTGGCTTCGCGTGAATCCGTCACCACCGAAAGGGGCGTAATTCCGGGATCGGCGTCCAGGCGCCCGTTGGTGATTTCGGCGATTTCCGCCGCAGTAAATGCAATCATCTCGGTCTAGGACTCTATCCGGTCGTCATGGAGAACGTTGAATCCCCTGGCTGTCAAGGCGCTGCGCAGTTCCACCCGGTCGTCCAGGGCGAGGTTGACGCCTTTTACCTCCTGCCAGACCTCGTGGCCGCGGCCTGCGACAAGAAGGGTGTCCTGCGGGCGTGCGAGTTCTGCGGCTCGGCGGATGGCCTCCGCCCTCGGGAAGACTTCCAGCAGCTCTGTTCCAAGCGCTTCATTCTGCACGGCCTCCCGGGCCCCCGCCAGCACGTCCGCGCGGATGGCCGCGGCATCTTCGTCGTGCGGGTCGTCATCGGTGATGATCACGGTGTCAGCGAGCCGCGCGGCAATGGCGCCCATCGCCGGACGCTTGCCTTGGTCCCGCTGCCCTGTGGCGCCGAACACCACGATCAGCCGTGAGCCGGGCTCGGGTGAGCGGACCGCTTCCAGTGCCCGCGCCAGTGCGTCGGTGTTGTGGGCAAAGTCGACGACGGCGGCGGGCCGGTCGGAGACCAGCTGCATGCGGCCCGGGACTTCAACGGTAAAGGGGTCGGCACTGTCCAGTGCGGCTTGGAGGTCTGCGGCGTCTACGCCGGAGGCAAGGACCATCAGTGCGGCAAGGGCCGCGTTGGCAACGTTGAAGCTGCCCGGCAGCCCGGTGTGGAGGTTCAGGACGGCCCCTGCCGGCCCCGTGAGGGTGACGTCGGTTCCGAGCCCGCGCGGCGACGTCGATGTCACGCGCCAGTCGGCGGGCGTGTTGCCGCTGGTGCTGAGCGTGGTGACCGGCACCTGGGCATCGCCGGCAAGCCGGCGGCCCCACTCGTCGTCGACCGTCACCACGGCCTTCCTGGCGCGCGCGGGGGTGAACAGTTCCGCCTTCGTGGCGAAGTAGCCGTCCATGGTTCCGTGCAGGTCCAGGTGGTCCTGGGTGAGGTTCGTGAATCCGGCGACGTCGAAGAGCAGCCCGTCCACCCGCTGGTAGGAGATGGCGTGGGAGGACACTTCCATGGCTGCGGCGTCGAGCCCGCGCTCATGCATGAGCGCCAGCAATCCGTGGACCTCGGGTGATTCAGGAGTGGTGAGGAGGCTGGGAACAGGTTCTCCCCCGGCCTGGATTTCGATGGTGCCGATCAGGCCCGCCTGCCGTCCAAGGGCCCGCAGGAGCGAGGTGATGAAGTAGGTGGTGGTGGTCTTCCCGTTGGTTCCGGTAACCCCAAAAAGCTGCAGCGGACGGCCAGCCGCGGACTGGCTCCGGTAGATCAACGCGGAGAGGGGCCCCACCTCGTTCCGCGGGCTGTCCACCACCAGCACCGGGACGGGCGTGTCCGCGGCAAGGGCAAGGAGCCGGGCGCCGGCGTCGTCTGTCAGCACTGCGGCCGCACCGGCTTCGATGGCGTCCGTGGCGAAGTCCGCGCCGTGCCGGCTTGCCCCGGGCAGTGCCACATACAGGTCGCCGGGCTCCACGGTGCGGGAGTTGATGGAGATGCCGCTTACCTGCACCTCGGCGGCCGGAGCGGGAACTGCTACTCCCAGGGCATTGCCGACGGCGGCCAGCGGGACGGGCGCTACGGCAGAAGGCCGGAAGCGGGCCGGGTTTTCATCCCGGGCAGCGTCGCCGCCGGGCGTCGTGAACTCTGACAAGGGGATCTCCGATGGTGCTAGTGCGTGCCCGCCATGGTTCGCGCCGGGCACTGTGATGCGCTGGATGCTGCTGGTGTTTCCAGCGTGGCGCAGCGGCTACTTCGCGTACTGGGGCAACCTGGCCGGCGCTCCGGTTGAAGGCTGTACGTTGTAGGTCCGCAGCGTCTGGCTCATGACGGACCGGAAGACCGGCCCGTTGGTGATGCCGTAGATGCTGCCCTTCGGCCGCTGGAGCACCACCTCCACAATAAACCGCGGATCATCCATCGGCGCCATTCCAACGATGGAGGCCGTGTAGCCGCAGTAGCCTGATTTGCCGTCGTCACACGGGGATTCCGACGTGCCGGTCTTGGCACCCACCCGGTAGCCGTCGATACCGGCGTCCTTGATCTCGCCTTCTGTGACGGCGCTCTCCAGGATGTCCTTGACCTGCTGCGCGGTGCTTCCCGAAACCACCTGGCGCGAGGGTTGGGCCGGGACCTTCTCTTCCGTGCCGTCGGGGGAAATGTAGGAATCGATCAGCCGCGGCTGCAGCATGACACCGTTGTTGGCGATGCTCTGGTAGGCGCGGACGGTCTGGAGCGTGGACTGGGAAACGCCCTGTCCAAACAGGACGGTGTACTGCTGGCGTCCGTCCCACTGGTCAGCCGGCGACAGGATGCCCGCTGCCGTTGCGGGCAGTCCGATGTCGGGCGCTTCGCCGATGCCGAATTTCTTCAGCCAGTCGTAGCGCTGTTCCTTGCTGAGCCGCTGGCCGGCCATGACGGTTCCGGTGTTCATGGAATACCCGATGATGCCGGCCAGGGTCCGTTCCTCGGTCCCGTGGGTGAAGGCGTCACTGAAGGTCTGGCCGTCCACGGTGTACGTAGGCGGAATGGTGAACTTGTCCAGCGGGCTTGCCAGCCCTTCATCGATGACCGCCGCCGCGGTCATCATCTTTTCCACTGATCCGGGCTCGTAGGCCGCGGTCACTGAACGTGTGCCGCGGTCCTTCGCGGCCACCAGCCCCGGGTTATTGGGATCGGGTGCGTTGGTGTCCGCCAGGGCAAGGAGGTTGCCGGTTTTGGCATCCATCACGATGATGACGCCCCATTCGGCACTGAGCTTGTCCGCTTGGCTCTGGATGGCCTGCTGGGCGAAGTACTGGAGGTCGGAGTTGAGGGTGAGCTTGACGTCCTTGCCATTCTGGGGCGGTGTCAGCTGGTCGAGGCCCACGGGGATGCGCAGTCCGTCCGCGCCGATCTCGAACAGCCGCTTGCCGTCCGTGCCCTTCAGCTTGTCGTCCTGTGTCTGCTCGATGCCGGCCTGGCCGGTGGTGCCGTCCTGCAGGAATCCCACCACGCCGCCCGCAACCGCGCCGTTGGGGTAGACGCGCTTGCTGACGCCCTCGGCAACAATGCCCGGGACCTGGAGCTTGGAGATGCGGTCCTCGACGTCGGGTTTCACGTCCTTGGCCACGATGTAATAGGGCTGCTGGCCGGTCACGGCGTCCCGGACAGCGGCGGTGTCCATTCCGAGGGCTGCAGCGAGTTCCGAGATTGCCTGGTCGCGGCTGATGTCCACCAGTTTGTCGTGGCCGTCAGCCTGCGGTTCGTACCGCTTGTAGGAGTCTGTCTTGGTGTTGACGCGCTGGTCCACCACGATGTTGTAGCGGATCACGCTGTTGGCGAGCACGGTGCCGCGGGAGTCCAGGATGCTGCCGCGTTCGGCCGGCAGGATCGCCGAGGTCATCCGGCTGTTCAGGGCTGCTTCCGCCATGCCGCCGACGTCGAGTCCCTGGACCAGGAACAACTTCCCGCCCACCACCAGCAGGAGGGTGAGCATGATTCCCAGCCCCAGGCGCAAGCGCTTCGTGGCGTTGGGTGCCTTGCCTTTTCCGGCTTTGCCGGTCGTTTGCGCCACCGTGATATTCCTTGCTGTTCGACCTGCTGCTTGTCCTGCCTGGCGACTTACTGTCCGGGGACCTTCTGCTGCGGCGCCGGGATGGAGCCCCCGTGCAGTTCAGGCGCCGGAGCCGCTGCAGCGGCCGCTGCTGCGGCCTGCGCGGCGGCTTGTGCCTGTGCCGCGGCTTGGGCCGCCTCCGCTGCCGGGGCCGAGGACGTCCTGCCGGCGTCCGGCGGCGTCGCCTTGCCTGCCGTTGCGTCATTGGCCGCCGGGGGCACGATGAGCTGGCCCGCCACAGCCGGCGACGGGATGACTGCCCCTGCCGGTGCGCCCTTGACCGCGGGCGTCGCCTTTCCGGTCACGGACAATGTGGACAAGTCGATCTGGCCTTTGACCGTGGAGGCCACCATGCCCAGTTCAGTTGCCTTGGCGGCCAGGTTCTGCGGTGCCTCGAAGTTCTGCACCTGCTGGGTGAGGTCCTGGTTTGCCTTGGTCAAGGAGCTCTGTTTGGCCCGGAGCTCAACGAGCTGGTACTGGGCCGTGGAGACCGAAATGTTAAGGACGAGCACTGCCACCAGCGCGACGGCCAGCATGGCGAAGCACATCACGACGAACGGGGCCCGGCGCTTGCGCGGGGCCGTGCGGACCACGGAGAGCGGGGTCCGTCCCTTGCGAACTTCGTCAGGCCGGCCCGCGGGCCTGCTGGCGGGCGCCGAGCTGCCGGAAACGACGGGAAAGTTCTTGACGGCGGCGGTGCTCATGCAGCTCTCCTGGCTCTGATTCGTTCTGCGGCACGAAGCCTGGCGGAGGCAGCGCGCGGGTTTTCGGCGATTTCGACGGCGGTGGGCACCTCGGTGCCCTTGGTGAGGGTTTTCAGCTCGGGCTTGTGCTCTTCCAGCTCCACCGGGAAGCCGAGGGGAGCCGATGACTTGGACCGCGCCTGGAACACGCCCTTGACGATCTTGTCTTCCAGGGAGTGGTAGGACATCACCACGATGCGCCCGCCCATGGCCAGGGAGTCGACGGCGGCAGGTACGGCCCGTTCCAGGACGTCCAGTTCCTCGTTGACCTCGATCCGCAACGCCTGGAACGTCCGCTTGGCGGGATGTCCGCCCGACTTCGCGGCCGAGGCAGGGACAACCGAGCGGATCTGTTCCACGAGCTCGCCGGTGGTGGTGAACTCCTTGACGGCGCGGGCGGCGACAATCCGGTTTGCTATGCGTCCTGCAAACTTTTCCTCGCCCCATTTGCGGATGATCCTGACCAGGTCCGCTTCGCTGTAGGTGTTAACAACATCCGCCGCCGTTTGGCCCCGGCTGGTGTCCATCCGCATGTCCAGGGGTGCGTCGAAGGAGTACGCGAAGCCGCGCTCACGCTCATCCAGCTGCAGGGAGGAGACCCCCAGGTCCATGAGGATCCCGTGTACTTCGGCTACGCCGAGGTCTGCCAGCACCTCCGGGATTTCGTCATAGACGGCGTGGACGAGGTCGGTGCGCCCTGCAAAAGGCGCCAGCCGCTCCCCCGCGAGGGCCAGCGCTTCTTCGTCGCGGTCGATCCCGATGAGGTGGAGGTCGGGAAACCGCTGGAGCATCGCCTCTGAGTGACCGCCCATGCCCAGGGTCGCGTCGACGGCTATAGGAGTCTGGCCCCGCAGCCTCGCAGCTTCAAATCCCGGTGCCAACAAATTGATGCACCGGTCCCGAAGGACCGGCACATGGCGTTCGGACGTGGGCTTCGGTTCATCTGTCATGCCTGGTCCTTTCCCGCCGTCGTTGTCACCTTCTGCTTCTGGGACCAGATCCCCATCCGCGCCTACCGTCCTGCCCGCCTGGCTCAGGGGAAGTTGAGCCAGGTTGGCAGCCGATGGGCCGGCTGGAGATCTCATCCAAGAAGCCACCTGCTGCCCGTTCCGGATTCAGAGAATGCCAGGAATGGGATCGTCAGTTTCGGAGAAGGCGGTTTCCTTCTCCGCAAGGTATTCATTCCAAGCCTGGGCGTCCCAGATCTCGGCGCGGGTACCGGCGCCGATCACGGCAAGTTCCCTTCCGAGTCCTGCATACTCCCGGAGCGCTGGTGGAATGGTCACGCGCCCCTGCTTGTCAGGTACCTCGTCCGAGGCTCCAGAGAGAAAAACGCGGATGTAGTCACGTGCTTGCTTGGAGGAGATTGGCGCCTCCCGCATCTGCTCGTGGACCCGTGCAAATTCCTTCTCGCTGAAGACGTAGATGCAACGTTCCTGGCCCCTTGTGAGCACCAGCCCGCTGGCAAGCTCCTCCCGGAACTTTGCGGGGAGAATGATCCGTCCCTTTTCATCCAGACGTGGCGAGTGAGTGCCCAGAAACACTGGCCCACCGCCTGTCCGCCGTCAGGAACTGCACATCCCCTGTGTTGCAACCACCCTCTTATGTCCTCCACATTACTCCACTTTCCACCACAGTCAACGCAAAACGGCCTTTCCAGCGCGGCGTTTATGGGATGTCACCCCTGAAAAGATGCGGAAAATGCCCTGGTGGTGGAAAGTGGAGGACTTTTACCCAAAACCGGCCCACTCGGGACCATGAGGCGGCCACCCGCCGGTTAAACAAGGAAAGGCCCGCCGAAGCGGGCCTTTACGTGCGATTCCCCGACGTCAGGGGAGCGAAATGGAGGGGCGGGGCGGCTTAGCCGGGAGGCCGCTCAGGACTCTCCCCTGCGGCGCTCGTCCCATCGTTCCTCGAGGCTGCTCATGAAGGAACTCCGGGGCTTGCCGGCCTTTCCCGTTCCGGCCTTGGAACCAGGGCGGCCCCGGGAACTGCGCATGGTGGCAAAATATACTCCGCCGCCCATGACCACAAAGCCCAGGACGCCGACGAAAATGTTCTGCAGGGTTACGCCAACCAGTAACAGGAAGACGCCGGCAAGCGCGCACAGGACTCCGATGACCACGTGCCTCGTGGACCATGACCGCCCGGGGTCCGAACCCATCGAGTTCGCGAACTTCGGATCGTCCTCGTGAAGCTGCTTCTCAAGCTGCTCAAGCAGCTTCTGTTCGTGCTCCGACAGCGGCATCACGACCTCCTTTTGTAGGCCAACGTCCGGGCTGATCCCAGCCACTACTTCTGACCCCTAGAACGTCTGCTGTAGCTGGAAAGTTCCCGTCCGGCCGGCGGCGGCCAAGACGGGAACCTTACATGCAGTCGCGGGGGCGGGAGCATGTCCAAGAGGGTCCGGCAGTAAGTCCATTCACTCGAAAACTATGTATATCCAAGGATAGATTGTTGAGGCCTGATCTGAAAGACGGCAATGACTTCGGCGGTCAGGCCGGACCTGCCGTTCCGTCCCCTGAAGGGATGTCCGGCTCCATCAGGCGTGCGGGCAGGACAGACTTGCTGCCAAACCTGCGCGTTACCTCGTCCAGCGCCTGCTCGGCGGCCCGCCAGTTCTCATCCCTGCGGTCGATGCTCAGCTGCAGCGAGGTCCGCGCCGCTTCCTCAAGCTGTTCGGCCCGGACCCCCACGAGCCGCACGGTCATTGCCCTGGTTCCAAGGGACTCCAACAGCTGGAGTACCACCGCATAGATCAGCTGGGCGCTGTCGACCGGGGTGTGGACCGTCCTGCTGCGGGTGATGGTGGAGAAGTCTGCAAACCGGAGCTTCAAGGCTACGGTCCGCGCCACCATGCCCGAGCTGCGCAGCCGCGTCGCCGTCCGGTGGGACAGCCGGAGCAGTTCCCGCCTCAGGAGCGCGTCGTCGGCCGTATCCACGGCGAACGTCTCTTCCGCCCCGATGCTCTTTTCCAGCCGCACCGGGGTCACGGGACGGGGGTCAATGCCCCAGGCGAGCTGGTGCACGTGTTCCCCGGCGGCGCCGAGGACCTTCTTTAGCGAGGAGACCGGGGTTGCCGCGACGTCGGCCACGGTCTTGATGCCCATGTTCGCCAGCGCCTCACCCGTCTTGGCGCCGACGCCCCACAGTGCGCCAACCGGGAGGCTGTGGAGGTACGGAACGGTTTCGTCGGGCCCAATCATCAGGAGCCCGTCGGGCTTGCACCGGGTGGAGGCGATCTTGGCCACGAACTTCGTTTCCGCTATCCCCACCGAGGCGGTGATCCCCAGCTCCGAGGCCACCCTGCGCCGGATCAGCTCCCCGATCCCCCGGGGCGGCCCCAGCCGGCGCAGCGCACCGGTGACGTCAAGGAAGGCTTCGTCAACACTCAACGGCTCCACGAGCCCGGTGATGGATTCGAAAATCGCCATCAGCTGCCCGGAGACCTCGTAGTAGAGCTTGTGCCGGGGTTCAATCACCACGGCCTGCGGGCACATCCGCATCGCCACGGCCATGGGCATCGCAGACTTCACTCCAAAAGCCCGGGCTTCATAGGAACCCGACAGGACCACGGACCGTTCCCCCGGGAACCCAACGATCACGGGCTTGCCGCGGAGTTCGGGGCGGGTACGGAGTTCGACAGAGACAAAGAAGGCATCCATGTCCACATGCATGATGCAGGAACGCCGGCGGCCCGGAAGGGGCGCGGCGGCTGGCTGGTTCATACCTGCGGGCACCACGGCTGCAATCCTATCGGTTTGCGCCGCCCCCTCCGGAGGCTGGCTAAACTGGAGGCTGATTCCGCCCACAACACCAGGAGGAAAGTCTCTGTGACGGTTATTGGAAACTTTAAGCCAGCTGGCCTGGCCGCGCTTGCCGCCGTCGGGGTCCTCGCCCTTGCCGCGTGCAGCCAAGCCCCGTCAGGCCAGGCAGAGTCCTCCCAGACCGCTTCCATTGCCGCCACGCAGTCCACCCTCACGGCCTCGCCCAGCCCGTCGGCATCCCCCAACACGTCGGCAACGGTCGGCGCCGTCGTCGAAGGATTTCCCCAGCAGCTTCTTCCCCTGATGACCGGGGCCACGGTGGTGTCCAGCAGCTTTGACAAGGCATCCACCCCGGCAGCGGCCGCACTGGTGGGCACGGTATCGGCTCCCACCAGCGCCGTCATCGACTTCTACACCAAGGCCCTCGAAGGCCAGGGCTTCAAGGCGGTGCCGGGCGATACCGTGGGCGGGGTTGCTTCCAAGGACTTCGTCCGTGGCGACAATGAGACCGTGAACCTCGCGGTGGTGGAGGCTTCCGGCGTTTCCACGTTCACGATCGGCGCGAACGTCGCAGCTGAGTCGGCCAAGTGACGGCCGCGGAGCAGCTGAGGAATGAACAGGCAGACTTCGTGGCGGGAGTGGCCGGCGAACTGACCGGCTTCCTGACCCAGCGACAGTCCATCATGTCCGGCATCTCGCCGGACATCGAGCCCATCATGGGCTCCATCTCGAACCTGGTCACCGGCGGCAAGCGCCTGCGGGCGCTCATGTGCTACTGGGGCTGGCGCGGCGCCGGCGGGGAGGCCGGAGCCAGCCAGGTTGTGACGGCAGGTGCCGCCCTTGAACTGTTCCAGGCCGCTGCCCTGATCCACGATGACATCATCGACCGTTCGGACACCCGGCGTGGCGGTCCCAGCGTGCACCGGCGTTTCAGCCAGCTGCATACCGCGCAGGGCTGGGCCCTGGACGGCGAACGCTTCGGCCAGGCAGCAGCCATCCTTGCCGGCGACCTTTGCCTGTCCTTCAGCGAGGAAGCGTTCACCGACATCGGCGAGCGTGCAGCCTCAGGCAGCAGGGCACGGCTGATCTTCAACCTCATGCGCGCCGAGGTAATGGCCGGACAGTACCTGGACATCCTAGAGGAAGTGGCAGGGCCGGTCCGGGACCGCGCCGGAGCGGTCGGCAGGGCCCAGTCCATCATCCGGTTCAAGAGCGCCAAGTACTCCACCGAACATCCGCTGGCACTGGGCGGAGCCTTGGCTGGAGCGTCCAACGAGCTGCTCCGCGGCTACTCGGCGTTCGCCCTGCCGCTCGGCGAAGCATTCCAGCTCCGCGACGACGTCCTGGGGGTATTCGGCGATCCGCTGACCACGGGCAAGCCCGCGGGGGACGATTTAAGGGAGGGCAAGCGCACGGTCCTGGTGGCGCTGGCCCTGGACCAGGCATCACCCGCGGAGTCGGCCTTTATCGACGCCAGCCTCGGCAGCCCCGATCTTTCCGAGGCGGACATCCTCGACATCAGGCGGATCATCGAGGATTCCGGCGCGCTGCAGGCTACGGAGGTCCTGATCGGGGAATTCGGTGCCGCGGCATTTGATGCCCTCGAGGAACTCGAACTGGAAGACCTGCCCAAGACCGCCCTGCGGAGGCTGGCTGAAGCAACCGTCAGCCGAGCCTCCTAAAGCGGCAATTTACCAGGCGAGAGTTTGGGCCCTGCGCCTGATTTCCGTCTTGCGACCTTCCCGCAATGCATCAATAGGGCGGCCGCGCAATGATTCATCGGCGGTAAACAGCCACACAATGAGGTCTTCATCCGAATAACCTGCATCGGAGAGCACCACAATGGTGCCTTTAAGGCTGTCCACTACCTGGCCATCCTGGATGAATTCTGCGGGAACCGAACGGATCTTCCGCTCCCCAACCCGCACCGCGGCCAAAGCATGGTCGTCAATCAGGCCATGGACCTTCGTGACGGAAACATCCAACAAACGTGCGACGTCGGGCAGCGGCAACCACTCACCCACCAGGTTTTCTACATTACTCACGGACCAAGGTTGCCACGCTGCGTACCTTGTCGCCTAGTCGGGGCAATTCATTTGCCTGGCCGCCCCGGGACACTCCATGAAAGTGGCCATTCCGGGCATTCTCCGGCTTCTTGTGCTAATCGCAAATTCGTGAGAGATTCACTTTGATCACAGTTGTAACACGAATAACTTAAGTCACAGTAGTATCAAGATTGACAGCGGCATCCCCGCCCGCGTCCGCGCCCGCAGTTGAGAAGAGGATTCTTTCCATGTCGATGTCCCGCTCGCCCAAGCAGCCCCCCAAGCCGAGCCTGCCGATGATTGCCGCCACCACCGCGGCACTGCCAGCGGTTGTCCTGTCATCCTTGGCCCTTGCCCAACCCGCAGCGGCAGCGCAGCCGGTACGCACCATTCCCAGCAGCCTTGCAGCGGCCATGAAAGCCCAGGCAGCTGCCCAGGTTTCCGGCGCGGTCATCCCCGCCTCTTCTGTCTCCACCACCATTCCGGCCACCCTGCAGCCTGCACAGCCGGCGCCCCCTGCGGAGTACACCATCGTCCGGGGCGACACCGTGAGCGCGATCGCCGGCCGCTTCGGACTGGACACAGGGGAAATCCTCAAGCTGAACAACCTCCAGCCGAACACCATCATTTACCCCGGCCAGAAGATCAAACTGTCCGGCTCGGCAGCACCGGCAGCCCCCTCGCCGGCTCCGGCAGCGCAGGCTCCGGCAGCCCCGGGCGGCGCAACCTATACGGTGAAGCCTGGAGACACCTTGGGTGCCATTGCCGCGCGGCACAATGTGGGCCTCTCCGACGTCTTTGCCTGGAACAACCTGTCGATGCGCTCCATCATCTACCCGGGCCAGAAGATCAAGGTCAGCGCCGGAAACGCCGCTCCCGCCCCTGCTGCACCGGCACCGGCGGCTCCCGCCCCGGCTGCTCCTGCACCCGCCTTGGCCGTCACGTCCGCTCCGGCCTCCGGTTCCTACACGATCAAGGCCGGTGACACCCTCTCAGCCATTGCCTCCCGGCACGGGGTCAAGTTGTCGGACCTGCTCTCCGCGAACCAGTTGAGCATGACCACCGTCATCTACCCCGGCAGCAAACTGATCATCCCCGGCGGCGCCGGACAGGCAGGCCCGCAGCCCGCCCCCGCAGCCCCGCAGCCTGCCCCCGCTCCCCTGGTCCCCAGCACCTTCCTCGGCTTCAGCTACCCGGCAGCGGTCGTGAGTTCGGCCAACGAGAACAAAGCCCTCCTCAACGCGTCCCCCGTCCCTTCGAGGGATGAAATGAAGAACATCGTGGCGGATACCGCCCGTCGAATGGGCGTGGATACTTCGCTGGCCCTCGCCTTTGCCTACCAGGAGTCAGGCTTCAACCAGCGGGCCGTGTCACCGGCGAACGCGATCGGAACCATGCAGGTCATTCCCAGCTCCGGGCAGTGGGCATCCGACTTGGTCGGGCGCAAGCTGAACCTGCTCGACCCTTACGACAACGCGACGGCAGGCATCGCCATCCTTCGCCAGTTGCTGGCAACCAGCAAGGACCAGGACACGGCCATCGCCGGGTACTACCAAGGCCAGTACTCGGTGAGCAAGTACGGAATGTACGACGACACCAAGGCCTACGTAGCCGCTATCAAGGCAAACCAGAAAAACTACAGCTGAGCCCCCGGGCATCACCGGCTCCGGATGAAACACCGCGGGTCCGAACCGTTACCGGTTCGGACCCGCTTCCGTTTCGGATGCCTTTTGCCGCGGGATTAGGATCGTAAGGTGCAGGAACACGTGACAGACCCCCTTGCAGGGACACTGGTGGACAACCGCTACGCAGTGGCCTCCAGACTCGCCCGCGGCGGAATGTCCACCGTCTACCTGGCCGTCGACCAGAGGCTGGACCGCGAAGTGGCGCTCAAGGTGCTCCACCCGCACCTCGCCGCCGACGAAAGCTTCCTTGGCAGGCTTGGCCGCGAAGCGAAGGCCGCCGCGCGCCTCTCGCACCCGCACGTGGTGGGTGTCCTGGACCAGGGCAACGACGGCAACACCGCCTACCTCGTCATGGAGTACATCAAGGGCCACACGCTTCGGGACGTCCTCAGGGAACGGGGCGCCCTCTCGCCGCGGCTGGCGCTGGCCCTGATCGACCCCGTGGTGGAGGGCCTGGGAGCCGCGCACGCAGCAGGCTTCATCCACCGGGACGTCAAGCCGGAGAATGTCCTGATCGCCGATGACGGCAGGATAAAGATTGGCGATTTCGGCCTGGCCCGCGCGGTCACCAGTTCCACCAGCACCGGTGCGCTGATCGGCACCGTCGCCTATATCTCCCCCGAGCTGGTCCTGGGCCAACCGGCGGACGAGCGCAGCGATGTCTATTCCGTGGGCATCATGTTGTACGAAATGCTGACGGGGCGGCAGCCGTTCGAGGGTGACGTCCCCATCCAGGTCGCCTACCAGCATGTCAACGGAACGGTCGGGCCGCCGTCGGCCTTGGTTCCCGGCCTCGCAGCGGAAGTCGATGAGCTGGTGCAGTGGTGCACCGCCAATGATCCGGAAAACCGGCCGGTCGACGGCAATGCGCTGCTCCAGGAGCTGCGCCACATCCGGACCAACCTCACGGATGCCGAACTTGACCTGCAGCCGCCCGCAGCTGCAGCAGCAACGGCCCAGCACCAGACCGAGGTCCTGGCCCGCGCCAGCAATCCCACAACGCTGATCCCCCCCGCACGGCCGGCTGCCCCCGGCTATCCCCCCGGACGGCAACCGCTGCAGCAGGACAGCACGGACGGCGGGGCTGCTACGGAAGCCCTGATGTTCCACTCCAGGCGGCCGGACCTCGCACTTCCCGACGACGCCGACGACGCCGACGACGCCTGGACTGCGCCGCCGCCCCGGCTCAGCAAGCGGGCGCAGCGCCGGTCGGACAGGGAGGACGAAAAGGTCCGCGCGCGGGCGGCCGCCACTCCGGCGCGGACACTCCGGGAGGGCAACCCCCGCCGACGCGGCATCGTGTGGATTGTCGTGCTTATTGTTGCCGCCCTGCTGGCCACGGGCGCCGGATGGTTTTTCGGCATGGGACCAGGCGCCGCGGCCGAGGTGCCGGCCGTCGCCAATAAAACGGTGGCGCAGGCCCAGCAGCTGCTCAACGGGGTGGGTTTCCATTCCACCACCAGCGATGTCTTCGATGACCAGGTGCCCACCGGGCTGGTGGTGGGCAGCGATCCGTCCGCCGGAACGGAGATCCGGAAATTCCAACCGGTCTCCCTGCTGGTCTCGAAGGGACCGCAGCTCTTCCCCCTGCCCAAACTCACGGGCGGAACCCTGACGGACGCGAAGAACGCCCTCAACGCAGCCCAAATGGCGCTGGGCCCGGTCAACGAACAGTATGACGACCAAACCGCGGCCGGCACGGTGCTCTCGCAAAATCCGGCGGCCGGCACTCCAGCCCGGCACGGCACGCCTGTGGAGATGGTGGTATCCAAGGGACCGCAGCCGATCCCCGTTCCCTCCGTCGTGGGCAAAGCCAAGGACGACGCCGTCGCCGCAATTAAGGCCGCGGGGCTCACTGCCGACACATCACCCGATGCGGTGTTCGACAAATCCGTTCCCGAGGGCGCCGTGGTCAGCCAGACTCCGGCCACCGGGACACTGACCCGCGGCGGGACGGTCACCCTGACCCTTTCCAAGGGGCCAAAGATGGTGGATGTCCCCAGCTTCATCGGCAAGCAGGCTGCAGACGCGCGGAAGGCCTTGGAAGCGCTGGGCTTCCAGGTCCGGGTCAACAACATCCTCGGCGGCTTCTTCGGCACCGTCCGGGACCAGGAACCGGTTAACCGGAAGGTCCCGGAGGGTTCCGTCATCACCATCACCGTGGTGTAGGAGGTTGGGGCCGGCAGTGCCGGCCCCAACCTGGCCTAGTTCTTGGCGAGGGCCCCGGCGACGAGGAACGCCATTTCCAGCGACTGCATATGGTTCAGGCGGGGATCGCACACGGATTCATAGCGGTCCAGGAAGGCATCCTGGTCGATCGGGTCCGCGCCGCCCAGGCACTCGGCCACATCGTCGCCGGTCATCTCCACGTGCAGGCCGCCCGGTACCGTGCCCAACCCGTGGTGCACTTCGAAGAAGCCGCGCACTTCGTCGATGACGTCGTCGAAATTGCGCGTCTTGTAGCCGTTGGGCGACGTGACGGTGTTGCCGTGCATGGGGTCGGTGACCCACAGCACCTGGGCACCGGACGCTGTGACCTTCTCGACGACGGCAGGCAGCTTCTCGCGGATGTTGCCGGCACCCATGCGGGTGATGAAGGTCAGGCGGCCGGGCTCGCGGTCAGGGTCCAGCTTGTCGATCAGGCGCAGGGCGTCATCACCAGTGGTGGACGGGCCGAGCTTGACCCCGATGGGGTTGCGCACCCGCGAGAGGAAGTCGACGTGTGCGTGGTCCAGTTCCCGGGTGCGCTCCCCGATCCACAAGAAGTGGGCCGAGGTGTCGTAGGGGAAACCGGTGCGGGAGTCGATGCGCGTCAGGGCGCGCTCGTAATCAAGCAGCAATGCCTCGTGGCTGGCGAAGAACTCCACCCGCTTGAGGGCTTCGAAGTCGGCGCCGCAGGAGTCCATGAATTTGATGGCGCGGTCGATGTCCCGGGCCAGTGACTCGTAGCGCGCGTGGGCCGGGTTTTCGGTGAACCCCTTGTTCCACTGGTGTACCGAGCGGAGGTCCGCGAATCCACCCTGGGTGAAGGCCCGGATGAGGTTCAAGGTGGACGCCGAGGTGTGGTAGGCGCGGAGCATCCTGGCGGCGTCATGGCCGCGGGACTCGGGCGTGAAATCGTAGCCGTTGACAATGTCGCCGCGGTAGGCGGGAAGCGTGACGCCGTCGCGGGTTTCGTCGTTTGAGGAACGGGGCTTGGCGAACTGGCCCGCCATCCTGCCCATCTTGATGACCGGCATTGCCGCCCCGTATGTGAGCACCACCGCCATCTGCAGAATGGTCTTGACGCGGGCGCTGATCTTGTCCGCCGTGGCGGCCTCGAACGTTTCGGCGCAGTCGCCGCCCTGCAGCAGGAAGGCCTTGCCCTGGGCCGCGGCGGCGAGCCGCTCGCGCAGCACGTCCACTTCACCGGCGAAAACCAGCGGGGGGAGGACGGAAAGTTCCTTTACCGAGGCCTCGAAGACGCCGCGGTCCTGCCAGCTGGGCTGCTGCGAGATGGGAAGGTCCCGCCAATTGTCGAGTCCGGGATAGTTGGCCGCCCCGCTCTGGGCGGTACTGGACAGCGAAAAGGCAGGTTTTGCGGATAGCTCAGTCACCATCTAAGACTAGCGTCCGGGCGGGACCGGCGGGCACAGCGTCGTCACTCAGCCCGGCACCGGCGTCATAACAGCACAGGAAAGCCCAGTGCTGTTACTTGGCGGCGGATGTCCCGGCGTCGTCCTCCGGGGCCGGAGTGCCTTCCACCGGGGCCATCGGGCCGCTGCCTTGGACGAACTCGCCGTCGGCGGCGACCGGCGCGGCCAGTGGCTCGGCTGCCGCCTGGGGTTTCACGGGCTTGCCGGCAAGCCGCAGCTTGACCACGGCGGCGTACTCGTCCACGTACTCCTGGCCGGACAGCCGCATCAGGTTGGTCATGATCTCGTCGGTGACAAGCCGCTGCACGGTGCGGTCTTCCGCCTGGTCGCGGTATTGGCTGAAATCCAGCGGCTCGCCGAAAATCATGCCGATCCTGCGGATGTTGGGCAGCCGCTTGCCGATGGGCTGGACTTTGTCGGTGCCGATCATGGCCACCGGAATGACGGGAACTCCCGCCTGCAGCGCCAGCCGGGCAACACCCACTTTCCCGCGGTACAACCGGGCGTCCGGGCTGCGCGTGCCCTCGGGGTAGATGCCCAGCAAGCCGCCGGAGGTGAGCACGTCCATCCCGGCGTTCAGGGACGCCGCCGAGGCCGCACCGCCGGACCGGTCCATGGGCAGCTGGTTGGTCAGGCGGAAGAACGCCGCCGTCAACCTGCCCTTGATCCCGGTTCCCGTGAAGTATTCCGACTTTGCCAGGAACACCACCGGGCGGCGGACCATGAGCGGCATGAAGATGGAATCCGAGAATGACAGGTGGTTGGAGGCGATAATGGCGGCCCCCTGCGCAGGGATGTTGTCCAGGCCCTTGACCCACGGCCGGAAAAGCATCTTGATCACCGGACCGAGGAAGATCCTTTTCATGACCCAATAGAACACGTGGCGAACCTCTCCGGAAGGCGGCTTCCAGCCCCGGCGTCGGGCCTGGCCAGCGATTCAATGCAACCCTACTCTAGTGAGATTTGGCAGGAACAGTGACACGATGGAGTCATGACTGAAAGCAGCACCCCGCCCCGTCCGGCCGCTTTCAGCTATCCAGGTCACGGCCCCAATGCGCGGATTGGCATCGCCATCTGCCACGGGTTCACCGGCAGCCCGCTAAGCGTGCTGCCGTGGGCAACCCACCTGGCGGACCAGGGATACGCGGTGTCCGTTCCCCTGTTGCCGGGACATGGGACCCACTGGCGCCAGCTCGCCCGAACGGGGTGGCAGGACTGGTACCGCAGTTACGAGGAAGCCTTCCTGGATCTTTCCGCGCGGACGGAAATGACGTTTACCGCCGGCCTCTCCATGGGCGGCGCGATCGCCCTGCTTGCGGCCTCCCGCCACCACGCTGCGGGGGTCACCATCGTCAACCCGGGCCTGAGCTTCTATGACCGCCGGGTGCGCGTGATCGGTGTCCTCAAGTACTTCCAGCGGACCACGATTCCCATCCAGGAGGACCAACCTACGGCGGCGGCAACGGACGACGGCGACTATTCGCGGACTCCGTTGGCGGCCGTGCATGAGCTCAAGAAGCTCTTTGGTGCCGCAATCCGCGGGCTGCCGAAAGTGGACGCCCCGGTCCAGGTCTTCAAATCGCGGACGGACGCCGTGGTCCCGCCATCATCCCTGGCCCTCCTGGAGAAAGGGCTGCGGGGAAACCTCGCCGAGGTGGTGGAGCTTGCCAGCAGCGGACATGTGGCTACTCTGGACGTGGACGCGCCCGCGATCTTCGAGAAATCGGAAGCATTCGTCGCCGCCCACGCCCGCCGCACCAGTACCTTGGAGACCCCATGACCTCCGGCCCCGACCACAGCCCCTTCTCCAGTGCCTTCAGCGGCGAGGGTCCCCGCACCGGAATCGTCCTGTCCCATGGCTTCACGGGAAGCCCGCATGGTTTGCGCGCCTGGGCCACGGCGTTCGCCGAGGCTGGGTTCGCCGTCCGGATGCCGCTGCTTCCGGGCCACGGCACGACGTGGCAGGACCTCTCCCGGACCCGCTGGCAGCAATGGCACAGCGCCCTCGATGAAGCGTTCCTCGAGCTGGACTCCCAGTGCGACCGGGTTTTCGCTGCCGGGCTGAGCATGGGCGGTGCCCTGGCGCTGAGGATTGCCGCAACCAGGCCGGTGGCGGGAGTGGTCCTGGTGAACCCCGGCCTGGTGGTCGACGACCCCCGCGCGCCGCTGGCGGGCATCCTGAAGCTGGTCCTGAAGAGCACCCCGTCCATCGGCAACGACATCCTCAAAGCCGGCGTGGATGAGGGCGCCTACGCACGCACCCCGGTGGCCGCCGCCCACGAACTCAACAAGATGTTCAAGGACACCGTCCGGCTCCTCCCCCGGATCACCGCCCCGGTCCAGGTGTACCGGTCAACCGTGGACCATGTGGTGTCCGATGCCAGCATGGCTGTCCTTCGGCGCGGGCTGGCGAACGCACCCCTGGACGTGGTCCGGCTGGAAAACAGTTACCACGTCGCCACCCTGGACAACGACGCAGATCTGATTTTCGAGGGCTCGGTGGATTTCATTCGGCGGGTCCTGAACGCCGCGCCCCCGGCCAGTCCCGCCGCTGCTGGGCAGGAGGGCCGCCATGAACAGGCATGACCCGGGCCAGCCGGATCCGGGGGCCAGCCAGGATGACGCCGTCTGGCTGGACCTGGTGGCACGGCTCGAATCGGACACCGTGGCAACGCGCCCTGATACCCCGGCAGGCGGCCAGCTGCCACCGTCCGGGAAGGTGTCCGGAGCGCCGGAAACCCACCAGCCGCCGTCGTTCCAGGACTTCGACCCCCTGGGGCTGGCAGGGATGCCGGCGGCGGAGCGCCAGGCGGCAGCCGCCGGCGGGACGGGCACGGAGCCTGCCGGCCCGTCCGAGGGACCCCGCGACTATGAGGTTGACGACGACGGCGGTGAGTTCGTGCCCGAGGAGCCGCCCAGCCTGGCCGGCACCGATCCGCTGACCATGCTGGCGTGGCTGGGAGCCGTGGGCGGACCGGTGGCGCTGCTGTTGTCGGCAATGTTCTGGCGGTCGGCACCCCTGCTGGCGATCGTCGGCATTGTTGCCGTCTTCGTGCTCGCGACCGTTTACCTGATCATGAAGCTGCCGCAGGAAAAGAACGGCGACGACGACGGCGCGAGGGTCTAGCAGGGCTCCCCGGCCAGGTCAGCTGCTGACGCGGCTGCTGACGCGGGAGAGGTCGGCTGCGCCGATCAGGCCGGCATTGGGACCCAGGGCCGCCAGTTCGATGGCCGCTTCCGGCCGGAAGCCACGGCCGGTGAGGTTCCGGGAGAACGCCTTGCGGGCCGGCTGCACCAGCAGGTCACCCGCAGAGCACAAGCCCCCGCCGATGACGAACATGCCTGGATCGAGGGCTGCGGCCAGGTTGGCCAGTCCCAGGCCAAGCCATTCGCCCACTTCCTCGATCAGTTCGCGCGAGGCACGGTCGCCTGCCAGGGCCAGTTCCGTGACGATGGCACCCGTGATTGCTTCCGGACGGCCGCCCACAGCCGCCAGCAGGTCCTGGGCTACGGGCGAATTTGCCCGGGCGAGGAGCCGGGCCTCCCGGCCCAGGGCGTTGCCCGATGCGTATTGTTCCCAGCATCCGCGGTTGCCGCACTCGCACCGGTGGCCGCCGGGCATGATGATCTGGTGGCCAAACTCGCCGGCAACTCCGAAGCGGCCGCGTTCCACCCTGCCGTCCATCACCATGGCCCCGCCGAGTCCAGTCCCAAGGGTGATGCACACCAGGCGGTCCTCCCCTTGGCCGGCACCGAAGCGCCATTCCGCCCACGCCGCAGCATCGGCGTCGTTGGTCAGGAGTACGGGACGGCGAAGGAGCCGTTGCAGGTTCTCGCGGAGAGGCTCGTTGCGCCAGGCCAGATGCGGACTGAAGAGGACGGTTCCGCCGGCCAGGTCCATCCACCCTGCGGCGCCGATTCCCACCGACCAGATGCGGTGGCCCCGGCCCAGTTCCTCGACGAGTTCGACAATGACCTGCTCCACCGCCCGCGGGTCGGTGCCAGGCGTGGACCGGCGCGCTTCGCTGAGAATCCGGCCTTCGGCGTCCACAACGCCCGCGGCGACCTTGGTCCCCCCGATATCGATCCCGATGGCCAATCCCTTGCGGCCAAGGCGGAGGTGCCCGCGGACGCCGCCGCCGTGCAACCGTCCGGCGCGCTGGATGGCGGGACGGCGCCGCCAGGGAGCCGGTCTTCCAAGGGGGCCGGCCTGATCGCCGGGCAACGCTCCGTACATAGTCCACCATTCTAGGCGGGCACCGGAATTGTCTTGACATACGCGGCCGCACACGGCTCTCATTGACGGCTAAGTTACTCGCCAGTAGGTTTATGTACTGCACAGTCCCGCCCGGGGTATTAGTCTTTAGGCAACCCCCTGCGCGGGACTTCAGATATCAAAGGAGCTATAGTGCGCGAATTCAGTGTTCCGCCCCTGGTTGTTGTCCCACCCGAATCCAACATCACCGACCTGGTGTTGCGGCAGGCAGGCAAGGCCAGCAATCCGGCACTGTTTTCGCGCCTGGATGCCGGGGGCGCGTGGCAGAACGTTGCCGCCACGGACTTCCTGGCAGATGTCAGAGCCTTGGCCAAGGGCCTGATCGCCAGCGGCGTTGCTGCAGGCGACCGCGTGGGCATCATGTCCCGCACCCGTTACGAGTGGGCACTGGTCGACTTCTCCATCTGGTTCGCCGGTGCAGTGTCGGTCCCCATCTATGAAACGTCGTCCCCGTCCCAGGTCGCCTGGAACCTCGGGGATTCGGGCGCTGTGGCCGCTTTCGGCGAATCCGCGCACCACGAGAACGTCATCCGCCAGGCCGTTACGGCTGAGGGGCTCACCGACGTGCAGCACGTCTGGCAGCTTGAGGGCCAGGGACTGGACGCGCTCCGCGATGCCGGCCGGGACGTCAGCGATGAAGAACTCGAAAAGCGACGCAGCGCAGCGAACCTTGGCGACGTCGCCACCATCATCTACACCTCCGGAACCACGGGACGGCCCAAGGGCTGCGAGCTGACGCACGGGAACTTCGTGGAGCTCTCGGACAACGCCCTGGCCATCATCGGCGACATCGTCCACGAGAACGCCAAGACCATCATGTTCCTGCCGATGGCCCACGTGTTCGCCCGCTTCATTTCCGTGCTTGCGATGGCCGCCGGCACCACCGTGGCCCACACCCCCGACATCAAGAACCTCCTGGGCGACCTGCAGAGCTACGAGCCCACCTTCATCCTGGCGGTACCGAGGGTCTTCGAGAAGGTCTACAACTCCGCACTGACCAAAGCGGAGGACGGCGGCAAGGGCGCCATCTTCCACCGGGCAGCCGACACCGCCATTGCGTTCTCCAAGGCACGCCAGGACGGACGGGTGGGGCTGGGCCTGAAGTTGCGCCACGCCCTGTTCGACAAACTGGTGTACGGCAAGTTGCGGGCGGCAATGGGCGGACACGTCGCGCACGCCGTGTCCGGCGGCGGCCCCCTGGGCGAGCGGCTGGGTCATTTCTTCCAAGGAATCGGGCTGCAGGTGCTGGAGGGATACGGCCTCACCGAGACCACCGCTCCCATCACGGTCAACACGCCGTCACGGATCAAGATCGGATCGGTGGGCAAGCCGCTGCCGGGCAACGCGGTCAAGATCGCCGACGACGGCGAGATCCTGGCCAAGGGCGTCTGCGTCATGCGGGGCTACTACCGACGGGAGGACCTCACCGGCGAGGCGTTCACCGACGGCTGGTTCCACACCGGAGACATCGGCCGGCTGGACGAGGAAGGCTTCGTGTGGATCACCGGGCGGAAGAAGGAGATCATCGTTACCGCCGGCGGCAAGAACGTGATCCCGGCCCTCCTGGAGGACCAGATCCGCGCCGACGCCCTGGTCTCCCAGGTCCTGGTGGTGGGCGACAACAGGCCCTTCATCGGCGCCTTGGTGACCCTGGACCAGGAAGCACTGCCGGGCTGGCTCCAGCGCCACGGCCTTCCAGCGGACACGACGCTCGAGCAGGCCGCGGGCAATCCGGTAGTGAAGGCGGCGGTGCAGGACCTGATCACCGCGGCAAACACGTCGGTCTCGCAGGCCGAAGCCATCAAGTCCTTCCGGATCGTTCCGGCGGACTTCACCGAGGCTTCCGGGCACCTGACCCCTTCCATGAAGGTGAAGCGGGCCCAGGTGATAAAGGACTTCGAAACGGTCATCGAGGAAATGTACTCCGCGCCGCGTTCGTAGCAAGGCGCCAGCAGACGAAGGGGGCCTCCCGTTGCCGGGAGGCCCCCTTCGTTTACCTGGCTGTGGCCCGTCTACTCCTCGATCACCAGCAGCAGATCCCCGCCTTGGACCTGCTCGACGGCGGAGATGGCGAGCCTGGCCACCTTGCCGGCTACCGGCGTCGTGATGGAAGCTTCCATCTTCATCGCTTCGATCGTTGCCACGGTGTCTCCGGGCTTGACGGTGTCGCCGGGCTTGACGGTGACAGTGACGGCGCCGGCGAAGGGTGCGGCCACCTGGCCCGGCTGGCCGGGATCGGCTTTCTCGGCCGCCTTGACGTTGCTGACCACGGAACGGTCCCGCACCACGACCGGCCGGGACTGGCCGTTGAGGGTGCACATGACCGTGCGCATGCCCTTCTCGTCCGGCTCCGAGACGGCTTCCAGGGAGGCGATGAGGCGGACTCCGCGTTCCAGCTGGATTTCGTGCTCGGTGCCGCGCTGGAGTCCGTAGAGGTAGTCCCGGGTGTCCAGCACGGAGATGTTGCCGTACGTGTCCACGCTCTTGAGGTAGTCCTTGGTGGGTCCGTCGAAAAGCAACCGGTTCAGCGTGTGCTGGCGGGTCTTCGAATCGGACTTCAGGGCCGCGCTGTCCTCGGCGCTGAGCTCGGCATCGCGGACCTTTACGCTCCTGCCCTGCAGGGCCTTGGTGCGGAAGGGCTCGGGCCAGCCTCCCGGAGGATCACCGAGCTCGCCGGACAGGAAACCGATGACGGAGTCGGGGATGTCGTAATTCTGTGGATTCGCTTCAAAATCCGCGGGATCGGCGTTGAGGCCCACCAGGTGGAGCGCGAGGTCACCCACCACCTTCGAGGACGGCGTCACCTTCACCAAGTGGCCCAGGATCCGGTCCGCGGCCGTGTACATGTCCTCGATCGCTTCGAAGCGCTCCCCCAGGCCCAACGCCATGGCCTGCTGGCGGAGGTTGGACAACTGGCCGCCGGGGATTTCGTGCTTGTATACGCGGCCGGTGGGGCCCGGCAGGCCGGACTCGAACGGGGCATACACGCGGCGCACCGCTTCCCAATACGGTTCCAGCGAGCTGACCGCGTCCAGGCTGATGCCGGTGTCGCGCGGCGTGTGGGCCAGGGCCGCTACAAGGGCCGACGCCGAGGGCTGGCTGGTGGTGCCGGCCAGCGATGCCGCTGCGACATCCACGGCGTCCACACCGGCGTCGACAGCGGCGAGCAGGGTGGCCAGCTGGCCGCCCGCCGTGTCGTGCGTGTGCAGGTGGACGGGCAGGTCGAACCGTTCCCGCAAGGCGGCCACGAGCTTTGCCGCGGCCGCAGGGCGGAGCAGGCCCGCCATGTCCTTGATGGCCAGGATATGGGCGCCGGCGTCCACGATCTTCTGCGCCAACTCCAAGTAGTAGTCAAGGGTGTACAGCTTCTCTTCCGGGTCCAGCATGTCGCCGGTGTAGCAGAGCGCCACTTCGGCGACGGCGGTGCCGGTGGCGCGGACCGCCCGGATGGCCGGGGCCATCTGGCTGACGTCGTTCAAGGCGTCAAAGATACGGAAGATGTCGATGCCGGTGGCGGCGGCCTCGTTCACGAAGGCCTCCGTCACTTCTTCGGGGTACGGCGTGTAGCCAACCGTGTTGCGGCCGCGAAGGAGCATCTGGATGCACACGTTCGGCATCGCCTTGCGCAGCGCGGCGAGCCGGTCCCAGGGGTCCTCACCGAGGAAGCGGAGGGCGACATCGTAGGTTGCGCCGCCCCACGCCTCAACGGACAGCAGCTGCGGGAGCAACGCCGTGACGGCGGGGCCGGCGGCAACGAGGTCGCGGGTGCGGACGCGGGTGGCCAGCAGGGACTGGTGTGCGTCGCGGAACGTGGTGTCCGTGACCGCCACGGCGGTCTGCTCGCGCAATGCCTTGGCGAAGCCCTCCGGGCCCAGCTCAAGGAGCCTCTGGCGCGAACCCGCTGCCGCCTCCTTGCCCTTGACGTCCGGCAGCTTGTCGGCGGGGTTGGAGTGCACGGTCAGCTCGCCGTTGGGCTTGTTGACGGTGACCTCGGCCAGCCATGTCAGGAGCTTGGTGCCACGGTCGGCCGAGACACGGGCCTTGAGCAGTTCAGGGCGCTGGTCGATGAAGTTGGTGGCGACATCGCCTGCGATGAAATCGGGGTCGTCCAGGACGGCCTGGAGGAAGGGAATGTTCGTGGAGACACCGCGGATGCGGAACTCGGCCAGGGCACGGCGGGCACGGGCCACCGCTGACGGGTAGTCCCGGCCCCGGCAGGTGAGCTTAACCAGCATGGAGTCGAAGTGGGGGCTGATCTCGGCACCGGAGTACACAGTGCCGCCGTCGAGCCGCACGCCGGCGCCGCCGGCCGAGCGGTAGCCGGTGATCTTTCCGACGTCGGGCCGGAAACCATTGGCGGGATCCTCGGTGGTGATGCGGCTCTGCAAGGCGGCGCCGCGGAGTTTAACGGTGTCCTGGGACAGTCCAAGGTCGGCCAGGGTCTCGCCGGAGGCGATCCGCATCTGGGCCTGGACCAGGTCCACGTCCGTGACTTCCTCGGTGACGGTGTGCTCCACCTGGATGCGAGGGTTCATTTCGATGAATACGTGCTGGCCGGCCCGCTCACCCTCGGTGTCCACCAGGAATTCGACCGTGCCCGCGTTGACGTAGTTCAGGGCCTTGGCGAATTTCACGGCGTCCCGGTAGAGGGCCTGCCGGATTCCCTCATCGAGGTTGGGGGCGGGAGCGATCTCGATGACCTTCTGGTGCCGCCGCTGGATGGAGCAGTCGCGCTCGAAGAGGTGCATGACGTTGCCCTCTGCGTCGGCAAGGATCTGCACCTCGATATGGCGGGGGCGCAGGACGGCCTGCTCCAGGAACATGGTGGGGTCACCGAAGGCAGCGTCCGCCTCGCGCATCGCGGACTTCAGGGCCTCAGGCAGGGCGTCGCGGGTGTCCACCCGGCGCATGCCGCGGCCGCCGCCGCCCGCTACAGCCTTTGCGAAGATGGGAAATCCGATCTCGTCGGCGGCCGCCAGCAGCTCGTCCAGGTCCTTGGAGGGCTCGCTGGACTTCAGTACGGGGACACCGGCCTCGCGGGCAGCCTTGAGGGCAGCCACCTTGTTGCCGGCAAGCTCCAGCACTTCCGCAGGCGGACCAACGAAAGTGATGCCGGCGGCCTTCGCCGCGCGGGCAAGCTCAGGGTTCTCGGAGAGGAAGCCGTAACCCGGGTAAATCGCGTCCGCGCCCGACTCCTTGGCAACCCGGACCACCTCAGCCACGTCCAGGTAGGCCCGGACAGGGTGTCCTTCCTCGCCGATCAGGTAGGCCTCGTCCGCTTTCTGGCGATGGATCGAGTTTCGGTCCTCCTGCGGAAAAACGGCAACGGTCTTGGCACCCAGCTCATAGCCGGCGCGGAAGGCCCTGATCGCGATTTCACCGCGGTTGGCCACCAGAACTTTGGAAAACATACTTCTCCTGCATCATTGCGGGGTGGATCGAATGAGTGGTCACAGTGTCTAGGACCTACAAGGACAAACACAAATCTTTGTGGCCACCGTCACAGATTTCCCCGTCATGTCCCGAACGCTTTCAGCGTGGCTGGCGGAAACCGCCCCGGCAGCACAGTCGGTGCCATGCCGACGCCCGATAAAACAGGATTCGCCGACGCATCAACATATGATGAGTAGGGCGGCAGGACCGTCCGGCTTCGGCTCTGCCGAGGCAAACATTACCCCCAACACGGCATCCGGCGTTAGGTTTTGGTCTCTCAAGTGCAAGTAGTCAGCATCAGCAGCCTTAAGGGTGGAGTCGGCAAGACTTCCGTCACCACAGGATTGGCGTCTGCGGCGCTGGCCGCCGGAATTCGCACACTGGTGGTGGACCTGGATCCGCACGCCGACGCCACCACGGCACTGGGAGTCCAGCCCGGAGACCACCTGGACATCGGCAGGATGCTGAAGAGCCCCCGCCGGGCAAAGATGGCCGAGAACGTGGTGCGAAGCAACTGGGCTGACCGCGTCCCGGCCAACGGTTCCGGGCCCGCCGTCCTGGACGTCGCCGTCGGCTCCGCCTACACGGGCATCTACGATCGGCCGGACCTTGGCCGCCGCGACCTCCGCAGGCTGTCGGCCGTACTTGCCGGCGCCGGGGACTACCAGCTGGTCCTGATCGACTGCCCGCCGTCCCTCAACGGGCTGACCCGCATGGCATGGGCCGCCAGCGACAAGGTGGCCCTGGTCGCCGAGCCCGGCCTCTTCTCGGTGGCAGGCACGGAACGCACCATGCGCGCCATCCAGCTGTTCCGCCAGGAGTTCGCCCCCAATCTTTCGCCTGCCGGCATCGTGGCCAACCGGGTCCGCACGGGCTCCTCCGAGCACACCTACCGGCTGGCGGAGATGGAGTCCATGTTCGGCGAACTCCTGCTGAGCCCGAGGATCCCGGAGCAGGCCAATTGGCAGCAGATCCAGGGTGCGGCCCACCCCGTGCATCACTGGCCCGGCGATTCGGCCAAGTCCGCGGCGGCATTGTTTGACGACCTCCTGGCCAACCTCATGGCCGCAGGCGCCGGCCTGCGCAGCCGTACCCGCTAGGACCCGTTCCAACAATTAAGGGNNCCCTTAATTGTTGGAACGGGTGTCAGCTGATCTTCCGCGCCGCACGGCGCTTGCTCAGTTCGTCGTCGGGAAAGGATTGCTCCGCGGCATGTTCGCTGGGCAGCGACGCGAGGCTGCCTTCCACTTCCCGCCAGACACGGCCAACGGCGATGCCAAAGACTCCCTGGCCACCCTGGACGAGGTCTATGACCTCATCCGCGGACGTGCACTCGTAGACGCTTGCACCGTCGCTCATGAGCGTAATCTGTGCCAGGTCCTCGACGCCGCGCTCCCGGAGGTGTTCGACGGCGGTCCGGATCTGCTGCAGGGAGACCCCGGTATCCAGGAGGCGCTTGACCACTTTGAGGACCAGGATGTCCCGGAAGCCGTACAGCCGTTGTGAGCCGGAGCCGGCGGCACCGCGGACGGCGGGTTCAACCAAACCGGTCCTCGCCCAGTAGTCGAGCTGCCGGTAAGTGATGCCTGCGGCTTTGCAGGCAGTGGGGCCGCGGTAGCCTGCGTCCTCATCCAGTACCGGAAGGTCCTCGGTGAACAGGAGGCCCTGGGCACCGCTCACGGGCACAGCAACACCAGCTGTGGGCTGTTTCAGCCCGCCTGCTTCGCCTTTGGGACTCACCTGGATCCTCCTTGTCGTACGCTCCCAGGAACTCTCTAAGGCAGCTTCGGCATGAAGACCATGCGTGTAATTGTCGCGGGGCGCACTTTCCAGTGTGACTTGCGCGGCTGCCGTAAGCAAGGGAACTTGATACTTCGACGTTAGGCCCGGCAGGTCCCCAGGTCAAAGACGTTGGGGGGTTGAAAGAGGCGTGTCGAAACTTTCAGCCTCAACTTTAACTTTAACGTGACCTTAGCCGTCGAAATCCTCGGGCTCCACGTCGTCAAGGAACTCGCGGAACCGGCGCATTTCGCGTTCTTCGTCCACCGTGGGGCCCGGCTCGGTGTCCTCCCCCTCATCATGTTCCGTGATGCGCACTCCGGCCTCGTCCATGACCGAATCGGCACACCAGATCCGGCACTTGGCCCGCAGCGCGATGGCCAGGGCGTCGGAGGCCCGGGAGCTGACCGTGGTGCCGTTCTCGAACTGCAGTTGGCCATAGAAAATGTTGTCTTCCACGGCCACGATGTTGACGCTGACCACGGAGTGCCCCAGCGACTCCACCACGTCCACCAGGAGATCGTGCGTCATGGGCCGGGGCGGGACAACACCCTGCTGGGCGAGCGCAATGGCACTGGCCTCGGGGGTGCCGATCCAGATGGGCACGTGGCGTTCGCCGTGCATCTCCTTGAGCAGGACCAGCGGCTGGTTGGACGGCAATTCGATGCGAACGCCTACGATCTCTACTTCAATCATCAGATGTCCATGCGTGAGATGTGGTCTTGCACCAGGGCCCGGTGCAGGGTGAGGCAAAGATCGCTGATCTCGCGGGCGGCCTCGGCCGCGCGTGCCTGCGATGCCGAGTCCTTGCGCGAGGCCAGCGGCGCGACGGCACGTTCCACGAGGCCGAATTCCCTCTCGGCCGCCGCCTGGAAGGGGCGAAGGTGGCGCGGCTCGAGCCCATGGCTTTCCAGCTGCACGCACGCGCGGGCAACCTGGAGGGCATGCTCATCGAACTGGCCGTTGCTGTGGCTGATGAGGCCGAAGCTCAGCAGGGACTGCAGCAGGGGGACGCTGGCTCCGGATTCGGTCCGAAGTTGCTCCTCGCTCAGTTTCCTGCCCCGGTTCTGCAACTCGGCGGCAAGTTCGTCCGAGACAATACGAGGGGACACCACGACGCCGGGGGGCAGGTTTTCCGGCCGCTCTCCCCTGTCGATTGCGTCAAGGTAGTCCTTGATGACCTTCAGGGGCAGGTACTGGTCGCGCTGCAGGGCCAGCACGAACCGCAGGCGTTCGACGTCGCCGTCGGAGTACTGGCGGTAGCCGGCAGGTGTGCGGCGCGGATTGATCAGGCCCTTTTCCTCAAGGAAGCGGATTTTCGACGCCGTCATGCCCGGGAAGTCAGCGCTGAGCTGGGCGAGGACCTCGCCGATATTCAGGACCTGGGGGCCCCGGCGTTCCGGTTGTGCCATTGCCACAGGCAGTGGTCCCCGGGTCAGCTGCGGCCTGCAGCCGTGGCAGGGCTCAGGTAGAAGGTGAGGCGGAACTTGCCGATCTGGACTTCGCTGCCGGACTTGAGCTCCACGCTGTCCACCCGGTCGTGGTTGACGTAGGTGCCATTGAGGCTGTTCTTGTCCACGACTTCGAAGCTGCGAGCGGTGCGGCGGAATTCGACGTGCCGGCGCGAGACCGTGACATCGTCCAGGAAGATATCCGCATCCGGGTGGCGGCCGGCGGTGGTCACGTCCGAATCCAGGAGGAACCGGGCACCGGCGTTCGGGCCGCTGTGCGCTACCAGCAGCGCGGAACCGGCAGGCAGGGCCTCCACGGAATTGCGCTCGTCCGAAGAAAGCTTCGGGGCGATGGTGGGCTCATCGGTGACCGGCGTGAGATGGATCGAGGTGGTCTCCGACGCCTTAGCCGCACCCGTGCCGTAATCCCCATCGGCAGGGTTGTGTCTGTGGCCAGCCATGGATTCCTCCTCTTAGATGTGCAGGGCCTTGGCCCGCAACCGACGATTGCTCACCGGCCCTGCCCGGCAGGTCCGGCGCCGGCGCCCGATCCGGCCACTGACGTGCGAAGACGTCCTGCCTGCGACGCGGGGCCGGACCGGATTAACCGGTTAGCTTTAGCCTACCTGTTGTTCGTACTCCGATGCACTGAGCAGCGACTCGACGGCGTCAGGTTCGGCCAGTTTGACCTCGATCAGCCAGCCATCACCGTAGGGATCGGTGTTGATCAGGGCGGAATCGCTGTCCAGGGAGTCGTTGCGCGCCACGACTTCGCCGGAAACGGGTGCGTAGATGTCGCTCACGCTCTTGGTGGACTCGACCTCGCCCACCACTTCGTTCGCCGTAATCTTCGTGCCGACTTCGGGCATCTGGGCGTAGACGACGTCACCAAGCGCGTCCTGGGCGAAGTCGGTGATTCCCACGCGGACCACGCCGTCGGCATTGGGGGCCGTAACCCACTCATGTTCGGCGGTGTAGGACAGGTCTTCGGGAATGTTGCTCATGGGGGGCCTTTCATCGGGGTGCGCGCCAAGGTCACGAGGGGCCCGGAAATCGGGCCGCCGCTGAAAGTATAGGCACAACTGCCGGGGCGGGCACCGGGGTTTCTGACAAGATGGGACCCATGAGTGCAAGCACTGGTGCAGCATCCCTGCGGCGGGGCGGGTAAGCCATGCCGGAACTGCCCGAAGTGGCCGGCCTGGCCACGTTCCTGGACGAGCAGCTGCGCGGGTGCACGATCTCAAGGTTGCAGATCGTGTCCTTCGCCGTCCTCAAAACCGCCGACCCGCCCTTCAGCGCCCTTGAGGAACAGCTGGTCTCCGGGGTCCGGCGGTTCGGCAAATTCATCAGCATCGACACTGCGGGCGTGTCGCTGGTATTCCACCTGGCGCGAGCGGGGTGGGTGCGCTTCACCGACTCCCCCGCCGACAGCCAGCTTCGAATGGGCAAGGGCCTGATCGCCGTCAGGTGCACCTTTGCCGGTCCGGACGGCCCGCGGGGCCTGGACCTGACCGAAGCGGGCACCAAGAAAAGCCTGGCGGTCTATGTGGTGCGCGATCCGCAGGATGTGCCGGGAATTGCGGCGCTGGGTCCCGATCCGTTCACGGAGGCGTTCGACGCCGGCATGCTGGCGGAGATCCTGCAGGGCAGTTCGCAGCAGATCAAGGGGCTGCTGCGCAGCCAAAGCGTCATTGCCGGCATCGGCAATGCCTACAGCGACGAAATCCTGCACGCCGCGCGGATCTCTCCGTTCGCCATCGCCAAGTCCCTGGACCGGGAGACGGTCCAGGTGCTCTACGACGCCATCCACAGCGTGTTGGGCCAGGCGCTGGTGGAAGCCCGCGGCAAGCCGCCCAAAGACCTCAAGGACGTCAAGCGAAGCCACATGCGGGTGCACGCCCGCGCCGGCCAGCCCTGCCCCGTGTGCGGCGACACCGTGCGTGAAGTGTCGTTCGCGGACACGGCGCTGCAGTACTGCCCCACGTGCCAGACCAAGGGCAAGATCCTGGCGGACCGGAGGACGTCGAAGTTCTTGAAATAGGCAGTCCCGGAACCAGGCATCCGGCCGGACCGGGAACGGCCGGGAACGCCAAAAAAGCGGAAAGCGCCGGAGATGATCTCCGGCGCTTTCCGCTTTTTGGTCGGGCTGACAGGATTTGAACCTGCGACCCCTTGACCCCCAGTCAAGTGCGCTACCAAGCTGCGCTACAGCCCGCTGGTTCCGCCGTTCTCCGCTGACCGGATCCAAGGATTCCTCCAAGGATTTCCATCAGCAGTCCGGCCGAACCACCTAGAAGAGCTTACACGATCCGGAGGGGTGCCAGTGACACTTTCCGGCGATCAGCCCCAAGGTGTGTCGCAATTAACGCTTGCGGCCGCGCTTCTCACGCACGCGCATGCTCACCTCGATGGGAGTACCTTCGAAGCCGAAGGTTTCCCGCAGCCGCCGGGTGATGAACCGGCGGTACCCGGGGTCCAGGAAGCCGGTGGTGAACAAGACGAACTTCGGCGGCCGGCTGGAGGCCTGGGTGCCGAAGAGGATGCGCGGCTGCTTGCCGCCACGGACCGGGTGCGGGTGCGCGGCCACGAGTTCGCCGAGGAAGGCATTGAGGCGCCCGGTGGGGATGCGCCGGTCCCAGTTCTCCAGGGCCAGGTCCAGGGCCGGAACCAGGCGGTCTTTGTGCCATCCGGTCTTGGCGGAGATGTTGACCCGCGGAGCCCATTCGACGTGGGCAAGGTCCTGCTCGATTTCCCTCTCGAGGTAGCGGCGGCGTTCGTCGTCGAGCAGGTCCCACTTGTTGAAGGCCAGCACCAACGCGCGTCCGGACTCGATGGCCAGCTGCAGGATACGGACGTCCTGTTCACTGAGGACCTCGTCCACCGCCAGGAGTACGACGGCGACCTCCGCCTTTTCGAGGGCGGCCTGCGTCCGCAGGGAAGCATAGTAGTCCGCACCCTGGGCCATGTGCTGGCGGCGGCGGATACCGGCGGTGTCCACGAAGCGCCACGTGCGGCCGCCGAGTTCGATGAATTCGTCCACGGGGTCACGGGTGGTGCCGGCGGTGTTGTCCACCACCACGCGTTCGGATCCGGCGAGCTTGTTCAGCAGGGAGGACTTGCCCACGTTGGGACGGCCGATCAGGGCGATTCGGCGGGGACCGCCGGATCGTTCCACGCCCTCGACGGTGGAGAACTCGGGGAGGATGTCCATGACGTGGTCCAGGAGGTCTGCCACGCCGCGGCCGTGCAGCGCTGATACCGGGTACGGTTGGCCGAAGCCGAGGCCCCACAGTGCGGCGCTGTCCGCTTCCTGGGCGAAGTCGTCCACCTTGTTGGCCACCATGATGACCGGCTTCTTGCTGCGGCGAAGCATCTTCATGACGCCTTCGTCCGTGGCGGTGGCTCCGACGGCGGAGTCCACCACGAAGAGGACGGCGTCGGCAAGTTCCACGGCCATCTCGGCCTGCTCGGCCACGCGGGCGTGGATGCCGCGGGCGTCATGTTCCCATCCGCCGGTGTCCACCAAAGTAAAGTTGCGGCCGTTCCAGTTCGCCGAGTACATGACGCGGTCCCGGGTGACGCCGGGGGTGTCCTCCACCACGGCCTCACGCCGGCCCAGGATCCGGTTCACCAGCGTGGACTTGCCCACGTTCGGGCGGCCGATAATGGCCAGGACCGGATCCAGCTTAAGGGGACCCTCAAGGTCTTCGTCGCCGTAGTCTCCGCTGAGCAGGGCGGCGTCGTCCTCGTCGAGGTCGTAGTCCTCAAGGCCGGCCCGGAGGGAGGCGGCACGCAGCTCTGCTTCGTCGTCGTCTATTGCCGCCAGCCGTTCGGCGACCTGGTCGCTGCCGGAGGGTACGTATTCGTCATCGCCGGCACCGGAATGCCCGGAAGTCTGGGTGGTGTCGCTCATTGCACTGTCCTTAGTGGTCATCTGCCGGCGTCCCCGGCTACTGCTGTCAGGTCTTGGTGATCAGCGAAAGGCAAGGGCTGCCCGCTGATGGTGATGGTGTCCTGGACATGCCCCGCCAGGGCCGCGCGGATTTCCTGCGCCGCCCTGTCCATTGAAGCACGCCCGCTTTCGCCGGCCCGGCGGGCCAGGGTAAGGGCTGTCCCGAAGCTGACGTGGAAACGCCGCCCGGGCCGCGGAACCGAATCCAGGTGTTCGGCTCCCTGGCGGGTCCCGAGGATGGCCACCGGAACCACCGGCGCGCCGGTGTTCAGGGCCAGCCACGCCACGCCGCCGTTGATGTCTTCTGCTGCCCCGCTCCCCCGCGTTCCCTCGGGGAGAATCCCAACGCAGCGTCCGGCGTCGAGCACGGCCTTGCAGCGCTGCAGCGCACCCCTGTCCCCCCGGCGGTCAACGGGAAGTTGTCCCGAGGCGGTGAGCACCCGGCCCAGGAAGCCTTTGAACATCTCCTGCTTCACCAGGATGTGCATGGGCCGTGGGGCCGCGCCGAACATCACCGGCCCGTCCAGGAAGCTGATGTGGTTGGCCGCAAAGATGACGGGACCGCCGGTGGGGACGTTGCTCCTGCCGGTCACGGAGGTCCGGTAGACCACATGGTCCAGCACCCAGCCCACGGGCCTGCTCCATACCGTGGTCAAACCGGACGGCAGGCCGGCTCCGGCGTCAGTCACGGTTGAGCACCTTGATGACGATCACGAGCGCGGCGTCCACCGTCTGCTCGAAGTCCAAGTCCGAGGAGTCCAGGGTGACCACGCCGTCCGCCGCCTGCGTGAAATTGACCACGGTTGAGTCCTTGGCATCCCGGTGCGTGACCTGGGCGGCAAGTTGCTCGGCGTTCTGGGTGCCGCCCAGTTGGATGCCGCGCCGGCGCAGCCGGGCTTCCTCGCTGGCGGTGAGGAGCATGCGCACTTCGGCGCCGGGCGCGACGACGGTAGTGATGTCCCGGCCTTCCACCACCATGCGGCGGTGGTGCTTTTCGATCAGGTCGCGCTGCCGGCGGATCAGTTCGGTCCGGGCGCCGAGCGTGGTGGCGACGGCGCTGACGGCCGAGGAGATCGCGGGCTCACGGATGGCATCAGTGACGTCCACGCCGCCTACCCGCACGTATTCCTCCTGCGGGCTGGTGCTCAATTCCAGCACAAAGTCGCGGGACGCCTGCTCCACGGCAGGGGTGTCCGCCAGGTCGATGCCCTCGCTCACGCAGTACCAGGTCAGGGCACGGTACATGGCACCGGTGTCCAGGTAGGCAAGACGGAGCCGGCGGGCGACCTCCTTGCTCACGCTGGATTTGCCGGAGCCGGACGGCCCGTCGATGGCGACCACCAGGGGCCGGCCGATGCGCAGCGCGCGCATGGTTTCGAGAAGTTCCTGTGTCATTACTGAAGTACCCGCCATCCGCGGTCGTTGAGGGCTTCGATCAGGTGGTCGTGCTTGTTCGGCAACACTGACAATTCCACCATGCCGACGTTTTGTCCGGATGAATGATCCAGCCGAAGATCTTCGACGTTCACGCCGATTTCACCGATCTCGGTGAGCAGCTGCGCGATCTGGCCCGGTTTGTCATCCACCAGCACCGTCAGCCAGGAATACGCCTGTGGTGGCCCGCCGTGCTTGCCGGGAATCCGCGCCTGCCCGGCGTTGCCCTCACTGATGAGCTGGGCAAGGTCCAGGCGGGCACCCGGTGCAGTGGGCTGCTCCAAGGTTCCGATGAGCCGGTTCAGGTCCTCGCGGACGCCGTAAAGGATCTCCACGACCTTGGCCGCGTTGCCGCCAAGGATTTGAACCCACAGGGTGGGATCGCTGGCGGCGATCCTGGTGACGTCGCGCAGGCCGTTCCCCGCCAGGGACAGGGCATGCAGCGGCGTGCCCTGCAGCCTGCTCGCCAGCAGCGAAGACATGACCTGGGGCAGGTGCGACACCAGGGCGACGGCTTCATCGTGCTCTTCCGCCGTGAACTGCGAGACGACGGCTCCCAGGTCCGAGGCAAGCGAGCGGGCCACCTGCAAAGCGTGGTCCGAGGTTTCCTCCGACGGGCAGAGCACCCACGGCATGGAAGTGAACAGCTCGCCGCGGGCGGCTACCGGACCGGACTTTTCCCTTCCGGCCATGGGATGGGTGCCCACATACCGTGAAAGGTCGGCGCCCAGGCTCCGGAGCCGGGCAAGGATGTCCGCCTTGACACTGGCAATGTCCACGACCACGGCGTCAGGGTAGTCGGAGAGCGCCTGGCAGACGACGTCGGCCGTAACGTCCGGCGGGGCGGCAACCACGACGAGCTGGGCTTTTCCGCTGCCGAGCTCGGACAGCGGGCGGCCCGCCCCGATATCCACCGCCACCGCCTGGTTGGTGGGTGAGGGGTCGGACAGGAACACCGCTACGCCGCGCCCACGCAGGCCCAGCCCGATGCTGGCGCCCAGCAGTCCGGCGCCAATGACCACCACAGGCCCGTCCAGGTGGCCGCGGCCGTGGCTTTTGAACGCGGACATGGATCAGAGCCCTACGGATGCCAGCAGGTGGCCGACTTCCTGCTTGCCCAGGTTGCGGATGCTGCCCTGGCGCTGGTCTCCGAGCCCAATGGGGCCCACCTTGACGCGGACAAGCCGCTGGACCGGGAACCCGACAGCGTCGAAGAGGCGGCGCACAATCCGGTTCTTGCCGGAGTGGAGCACAACCTCGATCAGCACGTGGCCGGGCGTGGAGTCCACCAGCCGGAAGGAATCGACGCTGGCAAAGCCGTCCTCAAGCTCGACGCCGGCCTTCAGCTGGGCACCGACACCCTGCGGGAACGGCCCGCGCACCTGGACGAGGTAGGTCTTGGGTACCTCGTAGGAGGGGTGGGTCAGCCGGTTGGCGAGCTCGCCGTCGTTGGTCAGCAGCAGCAGCCCCTCGGTGGCGACGTCCAGCCGGCCCACGTGGAAGAGGCGTTCGCCGGTGTTCTTGTTGTTCTTGAGGAAATCGCTGATGCAGGGGCGGCCCTCCGGGTCCTCCATGGTGGACACCACGCCCTTGGGCTTGTTGAACACCATGTAGACCAAGTTTTCGTCCAGCTGGATCCGCAGGCCGTCGACGTGGATGACGGCGGTCTTGGGATCGACGCGGACACCGAGCTCGGTGACCACCTGGCCGTCCACTTCCACGCGGCCCTCCGCGATCATCTCTTCGCAGACACGCCGGGACGCCACACCAGCCGACGCCATCACCTTCTGGAGGCGGACGCCGTCGGCATCGTGGAGTTCGGACTGGGGAACGTTGCCGCGGGGGCCCTTCCTGCGGGCAGGTTTGCGGACCGGGCCAAGGTTCTGGCCGAAGCGTTCGCTGCCGAAGGCGCGGGACGCAGCAGCGCCGGGTGCACCCGTGCGCGATTTGGTCTTTGGGGCGCCGGGAGTTCCGGGAGCCTTCTTGGATCCCGGCTTGCGGGCAGCGGGCTTGCGCGACGACGGCGCCGCCGGCTTGGAGCCTCCTGCTGGGCGTCCTTGCTGGTCCCCGGCAAGGTCGGGGTCGATGAAGCGCTCCTCGCGCGGCTTCGGCGCCCGCTGCGGGCGGTCGCCGCCGAAGGCGGACGAACGCTTTGCCGCGCCGCCCCGGGAGCCTCCGCCCTGGTTGCCGCGCTGGGGTGAATTCCCGCGCTGTGACGCGTTGCGGTCGCTCCCGCCGCGTCCTGATCCGTTACGTGGTGAACCCTGGCGTCCCGCCTGTGTCATGACCCGTCCTTCGATGTTTTGGCCCGCAGAGATGTCCAAGGACAACCCTAGCCAGCCGTGCAGACTTCGTCTGCCCTGGTAAGTGAATTGACGCGGACAGGGAGTGCCCTGCCTACATCATGTCGGCGTCGTAGAACTCTGCGATCCCATCGAGACCCGGTAGGTGCGGCGACAGGTGGGGCAACTCCTCCACTGAACCGATTCCCATCCGTTCAAGGAAATAGGAGGTGGTCCGGTAAAGGATTGCGCCGGACTCGGGATCGGTTCCCGCGTCCTCGATCAGCCCGCGCTGGGCGAGTGTCCGTACGACAGAATCAACATTGACTCCGCGAATTGCAGACACCCTGGCCCGTGAAACGGGTTGGCGGTACGCGATGACAGCCAGTGTTTCCAATGCCGCCTGGGTGAGCCTGGTGGTCTGCCCGTCGAGCACGTACTTGCCCACGATGTCGGCAAATTCGGCGCGGGAGTAGATCCGCCAGCCACCGGCGATGTTCCGCAATTCAAAACCCCGGGGCCTGGAGCCAAAGCCAGCGTGGCTGGCATTCTCCATATCCGGGGCGTTAACAGTATAGCCGTCATACTCGCGTTGAAGTTCTTCCAGCAGGGAGCGCACCGTGGCGGGCGTGAGGCCAACCCCCGCGGCGAGCTCATCCTCCGTGGCCGGCTCGTCCAGGACCATCAGGACGGCCTCAAGGGCGGCCTTGGCGCCCCCGGGAAGCCCGTCGGCGTCGTGGTCATCCCCAAAGTCCGCCCCCGGCTCCGGTTGTTGCGGTTCCAGGTTCACAGTTGTTCCTCGTATTCTTCGCTGAGATGCTCGGCCGACCAGTCCCGGCCATCGGCTGTCCAGTGGATCGCCAGCTCTGCCAGCGGGGACAGCTGGTCGAACGAGACCGCCTTGTCCCGGAACAGCTCCAACAGCGCCAGGAACCGGGCGACCACCACCATGGTTGACCCGGCGTCGGCGATCAGGGAGCGGAAGGTCAGCGGGGACTGCCGTTGCAGGCGCAGGCCCAGCATCTCGGCCTGCTCCTTGACGCTGACGTTGCCCCCGTGGAGGTGGCCTAGGGCCACCTGCGGCGGCTGCGCCGGGGCCTTGGGCCGCAGTGCGGCCCCGGCCAGGGCGGCGAATTGTTCAGGCGTGTGCTTCCAGACGAGTTCGGGAAGCATCGCCGCGAACTGCTCCTCCAGTGCCACCTGCCGCGGGAAGCGCCGGCCCTCCTGATGCAGGGTCTCGCCCAGGATTCCGGCCACGTGCTTGAAGGCCTTGTACTGGAGCAGCCGGGCGAAGAGCAGGTCCCTCGCTTCGAGGAGGGCGATGTCTTCGTCATCCTCGACCTCGCCGGCGGGGAGGAGTCGTGCCGCCTTCAGGTCGAGAAGCGTCGCGGCGATCACCAGGAATTCGCTTGCCTCATCCAGCGCCCATTCTTCGCCGAGCTCCTGGAGTTTCCGGATGTACTTGATGAACTCATCCGTCACCGTGGCGATGGCCACCTCGGTGATGTCCAGCTGGTGCTTGGCAATGAGGCCCAGGAGGAGATCGAAAGGGCCGGTGAAGTTGGCCAGCCGCACCTCGAAGCCGGGCTTTGATTCGGCCACGGCGTTGGTTACGGTGCGCCGCCGCGGGCGATCAGTTCCTTGGCCAGCCTGCGGTAGGCGTCAGCCCCCACGTGGTTCCCCGCGTAGCTGGTGATGGGTTCGGCGGCGACGGTGGCGTCGGCGAACTTGATGGAGCGCTTGATGACAGTCTCGAAGACTTTGTCGCCGAAGGCCTCCACCAGGCGGGTGATGACCTCCCGGCTGTGCAGGGTGCGGGCGTCGTACATGGTGGCCAGCACGCCGTCCACCTGCAGGCGCGGGTTCAACCGGTCCTGGACTTTGTCGATGGTTTCGACCAGGAGCGCCACCGCGCGGAGCGCAAAGAACTCGCAGATCAGCGGAATGATGACACCGTGCGCTGCCGTGAGGGCGTTGACAGTCAGGAGGCCGAGGGACGGCTGGCAGTCGATGAGGACGACGTCGTAATCGTCTTCGACTTTCTTGAGCGCACGGTCCAGGACCTGCTCGCGTGCCACTTCGTTGACCAACTGGACTTCCGCGGCGGAGAGGTCGATGTTGGCCGGCAGGAGGTCGACGTTCTCGACGCCGGTCTGGTGGATGGCGTCGCGGATGTCCACCTTGCGGTCCATCAGGACGTTGTAGACGGTGAGGTCAAGCTCGTGCGGATTGACGCCAAGGCCAGCCGAGAGCGCGCCCTGGGGGTCAAAGTCCACCAGCAGGACGCGGCGGCCGTATTCCGCGAGCGCTGCGGCGAGGTTGATGGTGGAGGTCGTCTTCCCGACGCCGCCCTTCTGGTTGACCATGGCAATGACGCGGGCCGGGCCGTGGGAGGACAGCGGCGCGGGTTCCGGGAACTCCCGGTATGGGCGCCCGGTGGGGCCCATCACCGCGTTTTCCAGGTCGAATTCCGTGCCCTCCAGAGTTGCTGAACCCTGTTCGCTGCTCACGTATCTGTCCACACTTTCGATGACGGTGATTTCCTGCCGCTGGCTCGCCAGCGCCGTTCGTTCTGATCCTTAGGTTACAGCGCCCGACACGGCATTCGACGGAACTTGACTTTCCGCGAATGTTGAGCCTTGACCCTCTAGTAGAGGTCGAAGGTTGTGGGTTGAACACAACAAAACCGCCCCTGCAGCGGGGGCTGCAGGGGCGGTTTGGGGCGTTGCCGCAGGTGACGGTCAGGCCTTGGCGACCTCGCGGGCGCCTTCTTCCTTTGGTGCCATTTCGCCATGCCCGGCGATCATGGTCTGCTCATCGAACGGGGCCTCGCCGGAGAGGACGCGGGTGACCTGGCCGCCGTCGATCTCCTTGACCCAGGTGCCGATCAGGACGGTGGCGACGGCGTTGCCGGTGAAGTTGGTCAGCGCACGGGCTTCGGACATGAAGCGGTCGATGCCGACGATCATTCCCACGCCGCCGAGCAGCTCGGGACGGTGTGCCTGCAGGCCCGCGGCGAGGGTGGCCAGCCCGGCGCCGGTCACGCCGGCGGCGCCCTTGGACGCAATGATCATGAAGATCAGCAAGGAGATCTGGGCGCCGAGGTCCAGCGGGGTACCCATGGCGTTGGCAACGAAGAGGGACGCCATGGTCAGGTAGATGGCTGTTCCGTCAAGGTTGAAGGAGTATCCGGTGGGAACGGTGACGCCGACGACGGGCTTGGACACGCCCAGGTGTTCCATCTTGGCGATCAGCCGCGGGAGCGCAGCCTCGGAGGAGGACGTGGAGAAGATGAGGAGGTATTCGCGGGCCAGGTACTTCATGAGCTTGAAGATGTTGACGCCGGCCACCACCTGGAGGAGCCCGCCGAGGATCACGACGATGAACAGCGCACAGGTGATGTAGAACGCCACCATCAGGGTGAACATGCTCACGATGGCCTGGACGCCGGTAGCGCCCACGACGGCGGCGATGGCACCGAAGGCGCCGACCGGAGCGAGCCACATGATCATGATGAGGATGCGGAACACCAGGGCCTGGCCGTGGCCGATGGCCTTCAGGATCGGAGCGCCCTGGGGGCCCATCTTTTGCAGTGCGAAGCCCACCAGGATTGCCGCCAGCAGGGTGGGCAGCACGGGGATGTCGCTGGGGATGATGCCCAGCAGGAAGTCGACGGTGCTGTCCGTAGCTGCCTTCTTGTTGGGATCGTAGGGCGTGAGCTTCAGGCCCTCACCGGGGTGGATCAGGTTGCCGACCACCAGGCCGATGGCCAAGGCGAAGGTGGACATGATGACGAAGTAACCCAGCGCCAGGCCGCCCACCTTGCCCACGGTAGCCGCCTTGGCGATGGAACCGATGCCCAGGACGATTGTGCAGAAGATGACCGGCGCGATCATCATCTTGATGAGCTTGATGAACCCGTCGCCCAGCGGCTTGAGGTTCTTGGCGACCTCCGGGAACAGCAGGCCCACCAGTGCGCCCAGGATAACTGCCGCGATGACGGCGATGTACAGGTAGTGGGACTTGTCCAGTCCCTTGCGCCGCGGCGTCGCAGTTCCGAGCGACTCTCCTCGTTGAGAAGCCATGATGTGTCTCCTTGTGGATATTCTGATAGACGCTGCGGCACAGGCTCTGGGCTCGACACGTCCTTGCAATGTGATATCCATCATTGGGCACCCCGTGATCCAGCTCACCGTTGCGTTCATATTGGTCGCGGCACCCGCAGGGTCAGATGGAGGTACGCATGATCCACCGTTGGAGTATCGCCCGCCGGCTCTTCGTGGCAAACCTGCTGATCGTGGTGTGCTTCATCGCCATCGTAGGAACTGCCGCCTACCTCGACGCACGGGACCGGACCTATGATGAAGCCGGCCGCCGGATGGAAGGCGTGGCCGCCTCCATCGCCGCCAATCCGCTCGTGCTGCAGGCCGCTGCCACGCCGGACCCCTCCGTCCTGCTGCAGCCGTACGCCAAGGATGTCACCGCCGCGGCACGGGTGGACTTCATCACCATCATGGCCCCCGACCGGACCCGCTGGACGCATCCCCGGGATGAGGAACTGGGCCGGCCCTACATCGGCTCCATCGATGCCGCCCTGCAGGGGCGCACCTTTACGGAAGTCACGGCGGGTACCCTCGGCCCTTCCGTCCGGACCATCGTTCCGGTCAAGGATTCAGCAGGAACAATCAAGGCACTGGTGGCTGTTGGCGTTACGGTCCGCAACGTCGACGTTGCCTTCGCTGCCCGGCTCCCCGTGCTGCTCGCCTTGGGAATTGCCCTCCTGGTGGGCGGGTCCCTGGCCTCGTGGCTGCTGGGCCGGTACCTCCGCCGAGTGACCCGCGGCTGGGGCCCCGAACAGTTGGCCCAGCTCTTCGCCTACTACGAGTCGGTACTCCACTCGGTCCGCGAAGGGCTGATCCTGATCGATGCCAGGAAGCGGGTGGTGATGTACAACGACCAGGCCGCCGAGCTGCTGGGCCTTGCCGAGACCGGAAGCAATGATCCCACCAAGCCGCCATCGTTGGCCGATCTCCCGCTGGACAGCGAGCTTCGCAGCCTCTTCGAGTCCGGACGCACCACCAAGGACGAGATGGTCCTGACAGGTTCCCGCGTGCTGGTGGTCAACCAAGGCCCCGCCCGGGGTCCGGAGTCCCCCGGTGCGCGCGGCAAGGTGCCGGTGTACGGAACGGTTGCGACACTCCGTGACAGGACGGAGATCGAAGCGCTGGGCAACGAGCTGCAGACCATGCGGACCCTGTCCGATGCGTTGCGGGCGCAGACCCACGAACACGCCAACCGGCTGCACACCATGGTCTCGCTCCTTGAGCTGGGCCGGACCGGGGAGGCCCTGGACTTTGCCACGAAGGACCTGGCGTTGAGCCAGCAGCTGACCGATGACATGGTGAGCTCCATCGACGAACCGGTGGTGGGCGCCTTGGTCATGGGAAAAGTGGCCGAGGCCCACGAACGCGGGGTGCAGCTGGACGTGTCCACCCTGGGTTCGGGCTCGACGCCTGGTGTGGCCGTCCAGGACCTGGTGACGATCATGGGCAACCTGCTGGACAACGCCATTGACGCGGCAGCCGATGCTCCCGCTCCGCGGCGGGTCCAGCTGACCCTGGAAGCGGACGAGGAAGGACTGGACATCGCCCTCAACGATTCCGGGACCCCCATCGACCCGGCCGATGCCGAACTGATCTTCCGGCATGGCTTCAGCACGAAGCCGGCCGGTCCCGGAGGCCGGGGGGTCGGACTGGCGCTGGTCCGGCAGGCTGTGGGGCGTTTGGGCGGTACGCTGGCCATCAATGGACGGAACGGCGCCAAGTTCGAAGTATTCCTGCCCGCAGCGGTGCCCCCGGAAAAGGAGCACAGCCAGTGAGCAACATCCGGGTCCTCGTCGTTGAGGATGAAGCGATCGCCTCCGCAGCCCACGCCGCCTACGTGGGGCGGCTGCCCGGATTCGAGCTCGCCGGGACCGCCCCGGACGGCCAGTCGGCCCTGCGGCTGCTGAACGAGTTCGTGGCGGCCGGAGAGCCCGTGGAACTGGTCCTGCTGGATATGAACCTGCCGGACCTGCACGGCCTGGACATTGCCCGGCGCATGCGTTCGGCCGGAATCCTTGCCGACATCATCGCCATCACCGCCGTCCGCGAATTGGCCATCGTCCGCAGTGCCGTCGCCATCGGCGTGGTCCAATACCTGATCAAGCCGTTCACGTTCGCCACGTTCTCCGACAAGCTCGAAAGCTACCGCCAGTTCAGGCAGCAGCTGGCCGGGGCAGGTGCCGGGGCAGGCAGAGGGGGCGCTTCGCAGAGTGATGTGGACCAGGCCTTCGCCAGCTTGCGGGCTCCCTCGGAGTTGCCGCTGCCCAAGGGGCTTTCCACCTCCACCCTCGGTTCAGTCCAGGAGTTCCTCCGCCAACAGCCCGGGGCAGTCTCTGCCACCGAAGTCATGGAGGCCCTGGGAATGTCCCGGGTAACGGCACGGAGGTACCTGGAGTACCTTGCCGATGCCGGCACCGTTTCCCGTACGGCCCGCTACGGCACCCCCGGCAGGCCTGAGAACGAATACCGGTGGACCGCCCGCTGAGGTCCAGGGCCGCATACTCCTGCGGCTCAGTCTCCGGCTGCGCGTTCCGGCCGCAGTACGCCGGCCAGTTGGACGATGACCCCGGGGTCCTCGATTGTTGACGGCACGGTGTACTCCTCTCCGTCGGCGATCTGCCGCATGGTCTTGCGGAGGATCTTTCCGGATCGGGTCTTGGGCAGGGCCTCCACCACCGTGACGTGCTTGAAATCCGCCACCGCGCCGATGTCCCGCCGCACCAGGGCGACCAGGTCTTTCTCCAGGAGTTCCGGGGGTATGTCCACCCCGGATTTGAGCACCACATAGCCGCTGGGGCGCTGGCCCTTCAGGGAGTCCGCGACGCCGATCACCGCGCATTCGGCAACGGCCGGGTGCTGGCCGATCACCTGCTCCATGGCACCGGTGGAAAGCCGGTGCCCGGCGACGTTGATGATGTCGTCGGTGCGGCCCATCACGAAGAGGTAGCCGTCCTTGTCCCGGTAGCCGGAGTCTCCGGTGGCGTAGCTCCCCTCGAACGCCTGCAGGTAGGAGGAGATGTACCGCTCGTCATTCCGCCACAGGGTGGCAAGGGTGCCTGGCGGGAGCGGCAGGTCGAGGACTATGTTGCCCTCGGTGCCGGCTTCCACCTCCTGGCCGGCCGCGTCGAGGATCCGCAGCCTGAAGCCGGGCATCGGAACACTGGGCGAGCCCGGCTTGATCGGCAGTGTGTCCAGTCCGCGCGGGTTGGCGCAGATGGCCCAGCCGGTCTCGGTCTGCCACCAGTGGTCCACCACGGGCACGCCGAGGACTCGGGAGGCCCAGTGGAAGGTGTCGGTGTCGAGCCGCTCCCCCGCGGCGAAGAGGGTCCGCAGGCTGGAGATGTCGTAGTTCTTCACCAGCATGGCCTCCGGGTCGGCCTTGCGGATGGCCCGCAGCGCGGTCGGGGCGGTGAAGAGCACGTTGACCCTGTGGTCCTGGATCACCCGCCAGAACGCACCGGCGTCGGGGGTTCCCACCGGTTTGCCCTCGTAGATCACGGTGGTGGCGCCGGCCAGCAGCGGACCGTAGACAATGTAGGAGTGGCCCACCACCCAGCCCACGTCCGAGGCGGTCCACATGACGTCGCCGGGACCGACGTCGTAGATGTTTTCCAAGGTCCAGCGCAAGGCGACGGCGTGGCCGCCGTTGTCCCGCACCACGCCTTTGGGGGTGCCTGTGGTCCCGGAGGTGTACAGGATGTAGAGGGGATCCGTGGCCATGACGTCCACCGGTGCGGCGGGATCCGCGGATGCCATTTCGCTCTCCCAGTCCAGCCAGCCGGCGTGGTCCGCCGCGGAGTCCTTGAAGCCGTCCCGGCCCTTAACCAGCACCGGGGTCGCCGGCGTTCCGGCGAGCTCCAGCGCCTCGGCGACGGCCGGCAGGTACTCGATCCGGCGGGAGGGCTCGAGCCCGCCCGAGGCGGTGACGACGACGGCGGGGGCGGCGTCGCGAATCCGGGCGGCAAGTTCCTTGGGGGCGAAGCCGCCGAAGACCACCGAATGGATCGCGCCCAGGCGGGCAGTGGCCAGCATTGCGATGGCGGCCTCAGGAATCATGGGCAGGTAGATCACCACCCTGTCGCCCTTGCCCACACCGTTACGCCGGAGCACTCCGGCGAAACGGGCCACAAGTTCGGTGAGTTCTGCATAGCTGAAGCGCTGCTGGATGCCCAGCATGGCGGAGTCGTAGATCAGTGCCGTCTGGTCTCCGCGGCCCGCGGCCACATGCCGGTCCAGCGCGTTGTAGCAGGTATTCAGCTCACCGTCGGGGAACCAGCGGTGGAGCGGGGCGCGGCTCGAATCCAGGGCGCGGGTGGGCTGGACGCTCCAGTCGACGGCCCGGGCGGCGTCTCGCCAGAAGTCCTCCGGCCGCTGCACGCTGCGCCCATAACATTCCCGATAGCTGCTGGTGCCCATGAAGTCATCCCGTCCACGACATTGTGATGCAGGTCATGCTAGTTCCTTCGAAGGCTCACCACAAGACATGTGTATACAGAACTGGGGCAGAAGGCAGGAGATAGGTGAATTTGCTTGGTCGATCAGCAGTCTTTGTATACACTGATGTTCATCTACCGAGGAAGGAGACTCCCATGCGTGCCAGCGAGAAGGCCTACGCCGCCCTCCGGGACGACATTGTCGAATGGCGGCTTGCCCCCGGGACGGTCCTGGCCGAGGTGGAGCAGTCCGAACGGCTCGGCGTCTCGCGCACCCCGCTCCGCGAGGCCCTCGGCCGGCTCACCGCGGAAGGCCTGACGACGCCGGGCGGCCGCGGTGTGGTGGTCACGGATATCTCCCTTGAGGACATCGACGAACTGTTCGAACTGCGCGAAACCCTTGAAGGCAAGGCTGCTGCGCTGGCTGCCAGCCGAGGCGATGCCGCCACTTTCGAACAGTTGCGGGGTGAACTGGTCCGCGCACCGGAGATGATCAACGGTAACGATCCCACGCGCCACGAGTACTACGAGCTGGTGGGACGCCTGGATACCGCCATCGATGCCGCCATCTCCAACTCCTACCTGGCCCAGGCCATGCGAAGCCTTCGCGTGCACTTGGTCCGCATCCGCAGGTTGGCCGCCGATGACGCCGCGCGCCTGGCGGCCGCGGCCGCCGAGCACG
>NZ_QEHL01000038.1:79658-79871 GCF_003116525.1 Pseudarthrobacter sp. AG30
CTGAACCGGGCCCCCATCGTTGCCGCCCGCGCCCAGGCGCTCACCCACGGCCCCACCACCGGCGGCAAGGGCTCGAAGGTCTTTGGTATCGAGGAGCGCGTGGCCCCGGAATGGGCGGCCTGGGCCAACGGTGTCGCGGTCCGCGAACTCGACTACCACGACACCTTCCTGGCCGCGGACTACTCCCACCCGGGCGACAACATCCCGCCGATC
>NZ_QEHL01000039.1:0-1446 GCF_003116525.1 Pseudarthrobacter sp. AG30
TTTTCATACACAACGACGCGGACGCTGCTGACCCCAGGCCACACCTCGACGGCGTTTTGGGTGACAGCGTCAAATCGGACCCCCGCAGATTTCTCAAAGCAGGGACTGCCCCCGGTTTTGTTGACTCCTTGACCTAGCGAGCTTGTGCTCGTGGAAGGATGTTGAGCATGCCCACGGCTTATGGGGCGGAGTTCCGCCAGGATGTTATTGATGTGGCCCGGAAGGGCGAGGCGCCGCTGACGCAGATTGCGAAGGACTTCGGACTGTCTGTCACGACACTCAAGCGCTGGATCGCCATCGCCGAACGTAAAGAAACCGGTGCCGGCCCGGCGGCGGCGGAGTCGGCCGAGATGCGGGAGCTGAAGAAGCGCAACCGCCTGCTGGAACAGGAGAATGAGATCCTGCGCCGGGCGGCTGCCTATCTGGCCAGGGACATCAACCCAAAATGATGTACCCGCTGGTCACGGATCTTGCCGCCGATGGTGTTCCCGTGGCGGTGACCTGCAGGGTATTGGGATTCAGCAAGCAAGGCTACTACCGGTGGAGGGCCAGTCCGGTGACGGAACGCGATTGGGTCGATGCGCACCTGGTCAACGCCGCCCTGGACATCCACACCGACGACCCCGCATTCGGGTACCGGTTCATCGCCGACGAGCTCCCGGAGAAGGGCATCGTGGCGGGCGAGAACAGGGTCCAGCGGCTGTGCAGGGACCACGGCATCTGGTCGGTGTTCTCGAAGAAACGGGGCCTGAACCGCAGACCCGGGCCACCGGTCCACGACGACCTGGTCGATCGGGATTTCACCGCCGCAGCGCCGAACGAACTGTGGCTGACGGACATCACCGAACACCCCACCGCAGAGGGCAAGCTCTACCTCTGCGCGGTGAAGGACGTCTATTCCGGCAGGATCGTCGGGTACTCCATGGACTCACGAATGAAGTCCTCGCTGGCCGTCGCCGCACTGGAGAACGCGGTGCGCTCACGCCGCCCGGCAGGGACAGTGGTCCACTCGGACCGCGGGTCCCAGTTCCGGTCACGCCGGTTCGTCGAATCACTCCTGCACCACGGGCTCACCGGATCGATGGGCAGGGTCGGTGCGTGCGCGGACAACGCCGCAATGGAATCGTTCTTCTCGCTGCTGCAGAAGAACGTCCTGGACCGTCAACGGTGGCTGACCAGGCAGGAACTCCGGCTCGCCATCACGACCTGGATCGAAAGGACCTACCACCGCCGGCGAAGGCAAAGACGGCTGGGCAAACTCACGCCCATCGAATATGAAACAATCAACCGGACCGCGCTCACAGCGGCCTAAGACCCCAAGTCAACAAAAGCCGGGGCAGTCCCGCACTCAGTCTTACCTGGACAGTCAACCTCGAATTCCAAGTCGTCAGCGTGCCGTCCTACCGCCGAGAAATCAAGCGTGAGGATGTTCGGTTCAAGCGATGC
>NZ_QEHL01000004.1:0-127278 GCF_003116525.1 Pseudarthrobacter sp. AG30
GAGCAACTTTCCAAACTTACCGGCTGACTTCCAGCGTGTCAAATCGGCGTCCGCGATCTTCCTCAGCATAAGCTTGGGGGATCGGTTGTCCGCCTGACTCCGTGGAGCAGCGCGGAAATAAACTCTACCACCACTTATTCGGGATCGCCAGTCGGCGTGGAGCGGCTGCCTGGGCCGTCCTCGACCGGCCGGGTTCGCCAACGCGAAGGGCCCGGAATCCTGCCGGATTCCAGGCCCTTCTAACTCACTGCGGAGTGTCCTCGGGTAATCAGGCCGAGGTGGGCGCTCCCGGCTTGAAGTAGGACGCGCCCAGCGGAGGCAGCGTCACCGTCAGGGTGGCCGGTTGCCCGTCCTGTCCTTCGGCGGTGGCTGTCAGCCCACCACTGTTGAGGACGCCGGAGCCGCCGTAGTTGGTGTGGTCGGTGTTGAGGACCTCAGTCCAGGCGCCAGCCGATGGCACGCCCAAGGTGTAGCCGACATGCGGGCCGCCGGAGAAATTGATGGCGCAGACGATCGGTTCACCGTCGGTGCCCCACCTGATGAACGAGAGGACATTACGGTCGGCGTCTCCCCCGTTGATCCACTGGAACCCGGCAGCGACGTTGTCCTGGGTGTAGAGCGCCGGCGTTGACTTGTACAACTCGTTGAGGTCCTTGGTCAGCAGCTGCAGTCCCTTGTGCGCCGGAATGTCTGCCAGCCACCAGTCCAGTCCGTGCTGTTCGGACCATTCTGCTTCCTGCCCGAATTCAGTACCCATGAAGATGAGCTGCTTGCCGGGGTGTGCCCACTGGTAGGCAAAGAACGCGCGAAGGTTTGCCAGCTGCTGCCAGCGGTCGCCGGGCATCTTGCGGAGCATGGAACCTTTGCCGTGGACCACTTCGTCGTGGCTGATGGGCAGCAGGAAGTTCTCCGTGAACGCATACACCAGGGAGAACGTCACCGTGCCGTGGTGCCACCTGCGGTTGTAGGGGTCCTCCGAGATGTACTTGAGCGAGTCGTGCATCCACCCCATGTTCCACTTCAGGCCGAAGCCGAGGCCGCCGTGGCTCGTGGGTGCAGTCACCCCCGGAAATGCCGTCGACTCTTCGGCGATCATGACGGCGCCAGGGTGTGTCTTGTAGACGGTGGCGTTGACTTCCTGCAGGAAGGAGATCGCTTCCAGGTTTTCCCGGCCGCCGAAGCGGTTGGGCCGCCACTCGCCTTCCTTCCTGGAGTAGTCGAGGTACAGCATTGAGGCCACCGCATCCACGCGCAGGCCATCGATGTGGAACTCGTCCAGCCAGTAGAGCGCGTTCGCCACCAGGAAGTTCCGGACCTCGGTGCGGCCGAAGTCAAAGATCAGGGTCCCCCAGTCCGGGTGCTCGCCGAGGGCCGGATCAGAGTGCTCGTAGAGGGGCTCGCCGTCGAAGCGTGCCAGCGCCCAGGCGTCCTTGGGGAAGTGGGCCGGGACCCAGTCCAGCAGTACGCCGATGCCGGCCTGGTGAAGCGTGTCCACCAGGTAGCGGAACTCGTCGGGGTGGCCGAACCGGGACGTCGGCGCGAAGTAGGACGTGACCTGGTAGCCCCAGGAGCCGCCAAACGGGTGTTCCGCCACCGGCATGAACTCCACGTGGGTGAACCCCAGCCATTTGACGTACTCCACCAGTTCCTTGGCCAGTTCCCGGTAGCCAAGTCCCAGCCGCCAGGAGCCCAGGTGCACTTCGTACACGCTCATGGCCGAGTTGTGCGGATCGCGCTGGGCGCGTGCTTCCATCCACTCGTCGTCCTTGAAAGCGTAGGACGGCTCCACCACCCGGGAGGCCGTGAGCGGGGGAACTTCGGTGCCGAACGCCAGGGGGTCGGCCTTTTCGACCCAGTATCCGCCGCGGGTCAGGATTTCGAATTTGTAGCAGGCGCCCGCTGCCACACCCGGGATGAAGACTTCCCACACCCCGGATGATCCCAACGAGCGGAGCGAGTTTTCGCGTCCGTCCCAGGCGTTGAAGTCACCCTTGACGCGGACGGCCTGTGCGTTGGGAGCCCACACGGCAAAGGAAACACCGTTGACGTCCCCCAGCGAAGACTTGTAGTGCCGGACGTGGGCGCCGAGGACTTCCCAGAGTTTCTCGTGCCGGCCCTCGCCGATGAGGTGGAGGTCCACTTCTCCTACGGTGGGCAGGTAGCGGTACGGCTCATCAACCGTCAGCGGCTCTTTGCCCGGGTACGTGACCGAGAGCCGGTAGTCGGGGACATGACCCTGCTGCACGGGTTCCAGCACGGCAACCCACACGCCGTGGGCCTCGTGTTCCATGGGAACTTCGCCGGCCTGGGTGACGACGGTGACTGCTTCGGCCAGGTGCTTGACGGTCCGGACGGTGACGTGGCCGTAGTCGTCCAGGTGCGCGCCAAGGACGGAATGGGGCGCGTGGTGTTCACCGTTCGCGATCTTGCCCAAGGTGCCTTCGTCCACGTGCAGCGGCACCCCCGGGCGGTCAGTTTGTGCTGAGCCTGTCATTTCGTTACCTTCCGATGCTGCGCCGGCCTGATCGCCGGCGCCATTACCGCTCAGGAGCCGCCTGGAGGCATTCACGGGGATCGCCAGCCAGTCGGGCCTGTTACGCATTTCATAAACAACTTCGTACAGCGCCTTGTCCAGCCACAATGCCACAAACAAGGGCGAGGTCCGGTCCACCGTGCCGGGAATGACGGCCCCGTACCCTTCCAGGAAGGCGTCAGCGCAGTCGTCCACCCAGGTGTCCGGGACCTGGGCGCCTTCCTGCTCGCGTTGGGCGGCGCCGGCCGCGTAGTCGAACGACCGCAACATTCCCACGACGTCGCGCAGGGGCACGTCGGGGACGTTCCGTTCGGCGATGGGCCGCAGCGGTTCGCCCTCGAAATCGAGGATGGCCCACCGGGAATGTCCACCGGGTTGCCCTGCGACCTGCAGGATTTGGCCCAGGTGGAGGTCGCCGTGGATGCGCTGCAGGGGGCCCGTGGGTGCCCCGTCAAGGCCGGCCAGGAGGGCATCCAATGCGGCGTCATAGGGGCCGACGGCGGCACGGGCTTCCGCCCAGGCGCTGCGGACGCGGTGGGCTACGGCGGGTCCGATGCCCTTGCCGGCGCCGGGCTCCACGGATTGCCCCAGAGCCTCCGCCAGCCGCCGGTGCACGTTGGCCGTGGCGGCACCGAGGGCCCGTGCCTCCGCCGTGAAGTCGGCACCCTGGCGTGCGGCATCCACTGCCAGCCGCCAGGCATCACGGCCGCCGGCCAGGAATTCGTGGGCTACCGCAAGCTCGCCCTGGACGGGCTTGCCCTGCCCAAGCCACTCTCCGCGGACCCAGCCAAGGGTTGCAGGCACTTCGGGCGTACCGGCGGTGGTCAGCGCCGCCCCGACTTCGATCTCCGGGTTTGTCCCGTCAGACAGCACCCGGAAAAATTTCACCATCGCCGCCGATTCGCCATCGTCCACAATGACTGAACTGTTGGACTGCTCTCCGGACAGCACTTTCACCACCCCTTTGGCGGTGGGAAGCCGGTAGGGGCCGGCCACGCGATGTCCGGTGGCGGTCCCGCTTGCAGCCTTGTCCTCCTGCCGGATGAGCTCCAGCCAGGCGCCGACGAAATCGGGATCGTGCACGGCGTCGTAGACCCAGGGGCGGGTGGGGTCGGTTCCTGCCGCTTCGCCCACGAGCGCCCGTTCCATGCCACCTGCCAGGGCCGGGCGGAAGCTCAACGGCACCTGGACCACGGTGGTGCGGCGGCCGCCGTCGGGCCCGTCCGTGCTGGCACTGAGGAGGAACACGGCCAAAGCTGCGTGGCCGGTGGGGTCCGCCAGGCCCAGGCTGCCCACTTGGGACATGGCGAAGTCGGGAGTCTTGATGGGGAACCAACGCTGCTGCGGCAGCCATTCCTTGAGCAGCGCGGTCAGGGCGGGAGTGAGGATTGGCTGGTTCATCTCAGTTCTCTATCGACAGGATGGGCATGGCCTGGGTGTAGGGCGAAGACGGGTTCGACCCCGCCGTCCGCATCCGCAGCCAGAAGAAGTCATGGCTTCCGATGGTCAACGTGAGGCTTCCGTCATCACCGATGCCCGGGAAGGGTTGGCCGCCGAAAACATCGCGCAGACCCCTCCCCGCGTACTCGGGAACGGCCAGTGTGGCGGCCACGGGATGCTGGGAAAGGTTGAAGGCGCACAAAATTGTTTCGGCCGGGGCCCCGGCCGGGTTGTTGGCCGGCAGCTCGCGCAGGTACGCCAGGACGGCGTCGTGGTCTGCTTGCACGTGTTTGAACCCGCCAAGGCCGAACGCGGGGTGGTTCTTGCGGACGCTGAGGATTTGCCGTGTCCAGCGCAACAGCGACCCGGAGTGGGCGGCCTCGGCTTCGACGTTGGCCATGCCGTAGTTGTACACCAGCGACTGGATGGGCGGCAGGTACAGCTTGCCGGGATCGGCGTGCGAGAATCCCGCGTTCCGGTCCGGGTTCCATTGCATGGGGGTCCGGACGGCGTCCCTGTCCTCGAGCCAGATGTTGTCCCCCATCCCTATCTCGTCGCCGTAGTAGAGGAACGGGCTCCCCGGAAGTGAGAGCAGGAGCGCGTTGATCAGCTCGATCTCGGCCCGCGAATTGTCGAGCAGTGGCGCCAACCGGCGCCGGATGCCGATGTTGGCACGCATCCGGGGGTCCGGCGCGTACCAGCCCAGCATGGCCGCGCGCTCGTCAGCGGTGACCATCTCCAGGGTCAGCTCATCGTGGTTGCGCAGGAAGGTCCCCCACTGGGCACCGTCGGGGATGTCCGGTGTGTCTCGCATGGTTTCGATGATGGGCGCGGCCTTCTGGTCCCTGAGGGCGTAGTACAGGCGGGGCATGATCGGGAAGTGGAACGCCATGTGGCATTCGGGTTCCTCCTCTGTCCCGAAGTACTCCACCACCTCATTGGGCGGCTGGTTTGCCTCGGCGATGATCACCCGGCCGGGGTAGCTTTCGTCCACCATGGCCCGCAGGCTGCGGAGGAACTCGTGGGTGGCGGGCAGGTTCTCGCAGTTGGTGCCCTCTTCCTCGAAGAGGTAGGGGATGGCGTCCGCACGGAACCCGTCGATTCCCTGGTCCAGCCAGAACCTGACGACGTCGAACACGGCCTCGATCACCTTGGGGTTTTCGAAGTTCAGGTCCGGCTGGTGGCTGAAAAACCTGTGCCAGAAGAACTGCCGCCGGATGGGATCGAACGTCCAGTTCGATTCCTCCGTGTCGACGAAGATGATGCGTGCGTCCTGGTACTTCTCGTCCGTGTCGCTCCAGACATAGAAGTCGCCGAAGGGGCCGTCGGGGTCTTTCCGGGATTCCTGGAACCAGGGATGCTGGTCGGAGGTGTGGTTCAGCGGCAGGTCGATGATGACCCGGACGCCACGGGCATGGGCTTCCGCCACGAGCCGCTTGAAGTCGCTGATGGTGCCGAATTCGTCCAGCACGGAGTTGTAGTCCGAGATGTCGTAGCCGCCGTCGCGCAGCGGTGACTGGAAGAACGGGGGCAGCCAAAGGCAGTCGACGCCCAGCCACTGCAGGTAGTCCAGCCGGTCGATGAGTCCGGAGAAATCCCCGGACCCATCGCCGTTGGCATCCGCAAAGGCCCGGACCAGTACCTCGTAGAACACGGCCTTGCGGTACCACAGGGGGTCATGCTGAAGGCCGGGCGCATTTAGCTCGAACGTGCTTTTTGGGGTGAAGTGGCCGGAACTTTGCGGATTGAAACTCACGAATGCATTCTCCTCACGCTCAGGATGTGGGCCGGTTCCACGTGCGGGTCGAGCCGCACGTAGTTGTACTCGCCCCACTCCCAGCTTTGGCCGGAGATCAGGTCGTCCACGTAGAAGCCACCGCCTGCGGTGCGGTCCTGCGGGTCCAGTTCCAGGGCTGCCAGGTCCAGGACGACGCTGCATTCCTTGGTGACGTGGGGGTCCACGTTCACCACGACAATGATGGTGTCCTTGGTCCCGTCGGGGAGGGTCTTGTGCTTGGAGTAGACCACCGTGGATTCGTCGGTGCTCTGGTGGACCGTCAGGTTCTGCAGGTCCAAGAGGGCCGGGTGGTCCCGCCGGATGTGGTTAAGCCGCGTGATGTACGGTGCCAGCGAGCGCCCGGACTCCGCGGCGGCTTCCCAGTCGCGCGCCTTGTACTCGAACTTTTCGTTGTCGATGTATTCCTCGGCGCCGGGCCGGGCAACGTGCTCGTAGAGTTCGTAGCCGGCGTAGACGCCCCACAGCGGGCTTCCGGTGGAAGCAAGCACCGCCCGGATCCGGAATGCCGCGGGACCGCCGTACTGGAGGTATTCGGTGAGGATGTCAGGGGTGTTGACGAAGAAATTGGGGCGGAAGAACGCCGGGGATTCGTGGCTGACTTCGTCGAAGTACGCCTCGATCTCCTTCTTGGTGTTGCGCCAGGTGAAGTAGGTGTAGGACTGCTGGAAACCTGCCCGGCCCAGGGCGTGCATCATGGCGGGCCGGGTAAATGCCTCGGCCAAGAATACGACGCCGGGGACGGCCTTATTCACCTCGGCGATAAGCCATTCCCAGAACCACACCGGTTTGGTGTGCGGGTTATCCACCCGGAAAATCTTTACCCCGTGGCTGACCCACAGCAGCACAACGCGGAGAATTTCGCGGGAAAGACCTTCCGGGTCATTGTCGAAATTCAGCGGATAAATGTCCTGGTACTTCTTCGGCGGATTTTCCGCGTAGGCGATGCTGCCGTCCACCCTGGTGGTGAACCATTCGGGGTGCGTCTGCACCCAGGGGTGGTCGGGGGCCGCCTGCAGGGCCAGGTCCAGCGCAACTTCCAGGCCCAGTTCGTTGGCGCGGGCCACGAAAGCGTCAAAGTCCTCGAAGGAACCGAGATCGGGGTGGATGGCGTCGTGGCCGCCCTCCTTGGCGCCGATGGCCCAGGGCGAACCCGGATCATGCGGGCCGGCCACGAGGGTGTTGTTGGGCCCCTTGCGGTGCTGGACGCCGATGGGGTGGATCGGGGGCATGTAGAGGACGTCGAAGCCCATGGCCGCGACGGCGTCGAGGCGGCGGGCTGCCGTCCGGAAGTTTCCTGAGGTCCAGACGCCGGTGTTGTGGTCCTTGACAGCGCCTTCGGACCGAGGGAAGAACTCGTACCAAGCGCCCCGGCCTGCCCGGTCCCGCTCCACCAGAAGGGGGAACTTCTCCGAGACGGTCACCAGTTCGCGGATGGGCTGGCGGGCAACGATGTCCGCGATTTCCTGGCCGAACCCGGCCGCGAGGCGTTCCTCAGTGCTGCGGGACTGGTCAGCCAGGACCTCCGAGGCATGCCGGAGGGCCGCCTGGTCCACCTCGTCCCGGAAGTCTTCCGCGGAGGCTTCACCGAGCAGCTTGGCACCTTCGGCAAGCATGAGCTCGACGTCGATGCCGGCGTCGATCTTCACCTCGGCGTTGTGGTGCCAGGTGCCGTAGCGGTCGTGCCAGGCTTCGATGACGAAGGACCAGTCGCCGGTTTCCGACGGCGTGAGGACGCCCTCCCAACGGTCGGTCCCCATTCCGCGTTCCCCGCGGGGCGGGGAAAGCCGGACCCGCTGCCGCTCTGCACCCGTGGGGTCCAAGAGGACGGCGCTGACACCAAGTTGGTCATGGCCTTCCCGGAAGGCGGTGGCGCCCACAACGATGGCCTCGCCGGGAAGGGCTTTGGCGGGGACCTTTCCGCCGTCGACGACGGGCTGCACATTGGTGATGGGAAAACGCCCGAACCGCAGACCCTCGGTTATGCGGCGCTGGGGCATTTTGGTGGATGCGGCACTGGTTCCTGAGTTAGTCGTCACAGGCTCGACGTTAGCGAGAAATGCCCAGGATTGCTAAGGCTGCTCCCTAAAATCCATCGCGCCGCCGCCCAATTTCTTCACGCCCCCGTCATTTACCCAAAAGAAACCCAAAGCTTGTTCCGGCCCGGCAGGTTGTCGGTTAGTGTGGCGCAGGTGAAGGCAATCCGCAGGTTTACGGTCCGTACAGTCCTCCCCGAGCCCATCCGGCCGCTGGCCCGGTTGGCCAGCAACCTGCGGTGGTCCTGGCACCGCCCCACGCGCGAGCTCTTCGCCGGGCTGAACCCGCGCCTGTGGGAGGAAAGCGGGCAGGACCCCATCGGCTTCCTGGGCATGGTCAGCCGGGAGGAGTTCCAGCGGCTCGCCGCGGACCAGTCCGTCGTGGACCGGGTCCGCGCGGCCGAAGTGGACCTTGACCGGTATCTCGAGGAGCCGCGCTGGTACCAGGGCCTGGGCCCGGAGGCACCCGGCGCCATTGCCTACTTCTCGCCCGAATTCGGCATCACCGAGGTCCTCCCCCAGTACTCGGGCGGCCTGGGCATCCTGGCCGGCGACCACCTCAAGGCGGCCTCGGACCTGGGCGTTCCCCTGGTGGGTGTGGGCCTGCTCTACCAGGCCGGCTACTTCAAGCAGTCACTGTCCCGGGACGCCTGGCAGCAGGAGACCTACCCTGTCCTGGACCCCGACGGCCTGCCCCTCACACTGCTCCGCGAGCCATCCCCGGACGGCAACGGAAAGGCCTTGGAGGTAGCGCTCCCGCTGCCCAACGGACGCCGGCTCCTGGCACATATCTGGCGTGCCGACGTCGGCCGCGTCCCGCTGCTCCTGCTGGACTCCAACGTGCCCGGCAACGACGACGCCGCGCGGAGCATCACCGACCGGCTGTACGGCGGTGGTGGTGACCACCGGCTGCAGCAGGAGCTGCTGCTGGGCATGGGCGGTGTCAAGGCCCTGCGCGCATTCCAGAAACTGACAGGGTCCCCCGCCCCGGAGGTGTTCCACACCAACGAGGGACACGCAGGATTCCTGGGCATTGAACGCATCCAGGAACTGATGTCAGGGGAACAGGCCCTGACATTCGACGAGGCGTTGGCCGCCGGCCGCGCCTCCACGGTGTTCACCACCCACACCCCGGTCCCGGCCGGCATTGACAGGTTCGAGATCGCCCAAATCAGCCACTTCTTCCAGGCCGGCCTGGCACCCGCCGTCCCGCTGGACAGGATCCTGGAACTGGGCCGCGAAAACTACGCCGACGGAAACCCCGCCGTCTTCAATATGGCCGTCATGGGCCTCCGCCTTGCCCAGCGCGCCAATGGCGTGGCCAAACTGCACGGCGAAGTGTCCCGCGGGATGTTCTCCGCCCTGTGGCCGGGATTCGACCACTCCGAGGTCCCCATCACCTCCGTCACCAACGGCGTCCACGTCCCCACGTGGGTGGACAGCCGGATCTCCAAGCTGGCACGGGACCAGTTCGGCAGCGAAGCGGAAGCACTGGGCAAATGGGACCTGGCCTACAACGTCAGCGACGCCGACGTATGGGCACTTCGCCGCGAAATGCGGGCGGCACTGGTGGAGGATGTGCGCCGTCGGCTCCGTGCTGCATGGAAGAAGCGCGGCGCGGCCGACGCCGAACTGGGCTGGACGGACAACGTCCTGGACCCGGACATACTCACCATCGGGTTTGCCCGCCGCGTGCCCACGTACAAACGCCTGACCCTGATGCTGCGGGAACCTGCGCGGCTCAAGGCACTCCTGCTGCACAAGGACCACCCCATCCAGTTGGTCATCGCCGGAAAGTCCCACCCGGCCGATGACGCCGGCAAGAAGATGATCCAGGACCTGGTGCGGTTCACTGACGACCCCGAGGTCCGGCACCGCATCGCGTTCCTGCCCAACTACGACATCGCGATGGCCAGGACGCTGTTCCCTGGCTGCGACGTGTGGCTGAACAACCCGCTGCGGCCGTTGGAGGCCTGCGGTACATCGGGCATGAAGGCCGCCCTGAACGGGTCGCTGAACCTGTCCGTCCTGGACGGCTGGTGGGACGAGATGTACGACGGCGAGAACGGCTGGGCAATCCCGACGGCCAACAACGACGCATCCCCGGAAGAGCGGGACGACATCGAGGCCGCCGCCCTGTACGAACTGCTGGAAACCCAGGTGGCGCCGCGCTTCTACGGGAGCACGGTGTCCGATGGTGCGGGGGCGGCCGGCCCCTCCACGACCCGGAGCGAGACAGTTCCCACGCACTGGGTATCCATGATCAAGCACACGCTCTCGCACCTGGGACCCGCGGTCTCCGCCGAGCGGATGCTCCGGGACTACGTCAACATCCTTTACCGCCCGGCGGCTGACGCCGGGCGCAGCGCCACCGCGAATTCATATGCGCAGGCCCGGGCGCTGGCAGCCTGGTCTGCCAAGGTTCGCGGCACCTGGCCGCAGGTCCACGTGGAGCATGTTGATTCGGTGGGCGTTTCGGAGGATCCGCAGATCGGCGACACCCTCCAGGTCAATGCGTACGTGGCGTTGAACGCACTGACTCCGGAAGATGTCTGCGTCGAGGTGGCCTACGGAAGGGCCGAGGAGAATGACGCCCTGGCGGACATCACCATGATGGAACTGCAGGTGAAGGAAGACCTGGGCAGCGGCCGCCACCTGTTCAGCGGCTCACTGCTGATCGACCGCTCCGGACCGTTCGGCTACACGGTCCGGGTGCTGCCCCGGCACGAGGCGCTGGCCTCGAAAGCGGAGCTCGGCCTGATCGTCAACGCCTGACCTGGTGTCCGGCCTGCCCCCGGCCGGACACCAGGTGCCTGCGGAGCCCTCAGCTTGGAGCCGGGAGCCTCAGAGCAGGACAGCCGTGACGGCAAGGTCCTTGCCCGCGTACCGTTCTGCGTCCTGCAGGATCTCGCAGATGATCCCGAACGACCGGTCAGCGCGGAACGGGGCCGCAACCTGCCACAGGACGGTCACCGGCGGATTGCCGTTGTCCGTGATGTCGTCCGCGAAGTCGTGCAGCGAATCGTTCAGCGCATCCAGGTTCACACCGTAGTGCTCAGGAAAGTCCAGGACCTCGCCGAAGGTTTCCAGGACGGCGCGTTTGCTGTCGGCCGGCGGGACCACAAGGCTGCGGCGCCCGGCGTCCGCTACCTGCGCCTCCAGCTCTTCGAGGGTCCAGGTGTCGCCGGAAAGAATTTTCATGGGTGCGCTAGCTGCCTTCCGCTATGTACTTGAATGTCGCGTAGTGGTCTCCGGTGTAATACTTCTCCCCGCCGTTGCCTGCCACGATCCGGCGCGCGCCCCGGTCCGGTTCGCCGGGGGTTCGAACCGTGTACTCGCGGTAGTAACCCCGGTCCCGTGCAGGCAGGACGCGCTCAAAGTTGCCGAACACCTGGTCGTCCTGGCTGAACTGGTACGGGCCGCCGGTCCGGATCAGCGCCAGGACGCGGCGTCCTTCCACCGGGAGCGCGGACTCCCGGATTTCCGGCAGGCTGGACGGGTTGGCTCCCCGGTGTGGCGCCGCGCTCTTTCCCGGCGCCGGCGTCCCCGGGCCGCCGGGAGCCGTACTCGCTCCGGAGGCCGCGCCCGGCGTCGTGCCTTCCCCTTGGCCGCCCAACAGCCCGGCCCCGCCGAATGCCACCAGCGCCAGCACCACCAGGGCGGTAAGGAGCAAGGGAAGCATGGAGCGGTTACGCATTGGGGTGTACCTGCCGGCCGGTTGTACTGGGTCTAGGTTCGGTAGATGCTGATGGAGTTGGCCTCGGCAACATCGGTCTCGCCCGAGGCAACCCGGATGCCCTGCCGCTGCTCATGGAGCGGCGATGTGGTCAGGCGCAGCTCGAAAAGGCTCGGCGCCGCCCGCCCGAGGTCCGGCAACGTGATTTGTACATCCGTGGCACCGCCGTTCACCACCACCAGCCCGGCGAGGGCGCCGCCGTCATCGCCCAGCAGGAGTTGCAGGACCCGGTGGTGCGGATCGTTCCAGCGTTCAGCGGACATCGGCTGCCCGAATTGGTCGAACCAGTAAAGGTAGGACTGCTCGTCCCGGACGGGGAAATCATGGGGCTGGGCGGCCAGGAATTCCTTGCGCAGCCGGATGTAGCGCTTGGTGCTGCGCAGCATTTCGTGCGCCTCCGGGGTCAAGGTCCAGTCAAGCCAGGTCATGGCGTTGTCCTGGCAGTAGGCGTTGTTGTTGCCCAGTTGCGTCCGGGCCAGCTCGTCACCGGCAGTGATCATGGGGACTCCGAGCGAGACCATCAGTGACGCCATCAGGTTGCGCCGGGACTGCGCGCGCCTGGCCAGGATCAGGCCGTTCTCGGTGGGCCCCTCCACGCCGTGGTTGTAGCTGCGGTTGTCGCCGTGCCCGTCCCTGTTCTCTTCACCGTTGTCCTCGTTGTGCTTCCTGTCGAAGGAGACGAGGTCGTTCATGGTGAAGCCGTCGTGGGCGGTAACGAAATTCACGGATGCCAGCCGTGAGCGGCCGGATGCCTGGAAGAGGCCGGCCGAACCGGAGAGCGAATCGGCGAGTTTGGCCATGGTTCCGCCGTGGCCGCCCGCATCCATGGCTGCCCGGTCCGCCAGCCAGAACGTCCGGACGGCGTCCCGGAAGTGGTCGTTCCAGTCCACCCAGCCTGGCGGGAACCGCCCGGTTTGCCAGCCGCCGTAGCCAATGTCCCACGGCTCGGCAATCAGTTTGACGCCGGAGAGGACGGGATCCGCGGCGATGGCGGTGAGGAACGGGTGGTTGGGGTCGAACTCGTTCCCGGCGTTCCGGCAGAGGGTGACGGCAAGGTCGAACCGGAAACCGTCAACGTGGAACTCGTCCACCCAGTACCGCAGTGAATCGACCGCCAGTTGGACCACATGCGGTTCGCCGAAATTCAAGGTGTTGCCGCACCCGGTGGTGTCCACGTACTTTCCGTGGCTGTCCATCCGGTAGTACGCCTGCTCCCCCAGTCCGCGGAAGCTGATGACCGGACCGTCCTGGGTTCCCTCCGCTGTGTGGTTGTAGACGACGTCGAGGATGACTTCGAGTCCGGCGGCGTGCAGGGCCTTGACCATGCCCTTGAACTCGTCCTGGACAGCCTGCGGGCCCGCTTCCCGGGCGGCACGGGTGGCGTAGCCGGGGTGCAGGGCGAAAAACGCGGCGGTGTTGTAGCCCCAGTAATTGGTGAGCCCCAGGTCCTGCAGGTGCGGCTCGTCGAGGTGGAAGTGCACAGGCAGGAGCTGCACGGCAGTGATGCCCAGGCCGGTGAGGTGCTCCACCACGGCTGGGTGGCCCATGCCGGCGTAGGTGCCCCGTAGGTCCTCAGGCACGTCGGGGTGGAGCTTGCTCTGGCCCTTGACATGGGCTTCATAGAGAATTGTGTTGCGCCACGGCAGGGCCGGACGCTCGTCCGATCCCCAATCGAAATCGGGTGCGGTCCGGACGCTGGCCAGCAGTCCGTCCTGCTCGTCCACCCCCCGGCCGTACGGGTCCAGCAGCAACGGCGGGTTGCCGGCGTCGTCCCCGTTTCCCGAGGCGGAGGCGTGCGGCGGCAGGGGCCGGCGGTCTGAGGACGGGCGGAACCCGTACCGCGAACCAAAGGGCAGGTCCTCGACGATGCCGTGATGGACGCCGCGCGCCACGTTCGGCAGGGTCCGGGACCGCCACTGGCCGCCCGGGGGGCAGTACACGATGTCCAGGCTGGGCACGGCTGGCGCGAAACAGGCAACATTGGCGCGGCCGCCGGCGTGGTGGCGTGTACCGCCGGAATCAACGCGCGGGACACTGACACCGAGGGGAACAGCCGAGGAGGCGTCCATGGTGGATGCGGTGTCGAAAAGCGGCATGACCATCACCTAAATGATAGCCGCCCGGGGCGGTTGACCTGCCCCGTCACCCCGGCACTGCAAGGCAATCGTGCCCCCGCACCGGGGGCGGTGGGCCACTACCCCGCCGCGCGCTGGCGGGAGACCTCGTACAGCGAGATGCCCACGGCCATGGAGGCGTTCAAGGACTCCATGGCGGAGTCGATCGGGATGGAGACAATCTGGTCGCAGTTCTCCCGGACCAGGCGGCTCAGGCCCTTGCCTTCCGAGCCCACCACGATGCACACCGGCTCGGTGGCCAAAGTGAGGTCGGGCAGCGAGACGTCGCCGTCGCCGTCGAGCCCCAGCACGAAGATGCCCATGCCCTTGAACTGCTTCAGGGCGTTGTTCAGGTTGGAGGCGCGGGCAACGGGGACGCGGACCGCCGCGCCGGCGCTGGTCTTCCAGGCCGAGGCCGTGACACCGACGGAGCGGCGCTCCGGAACAATGACGCCGTGGCCGCTGAACGCGGAGACGGAACGGATGATCGCTCCGAGGTTCCGGGGGTCGGTGATGCCGTCAAGGGCGACGAAGAGCGGCGCGTTGCTGACGTGCCCCTTCTTCCACTTCTCCACCGTCTCCTCGGCCAGTTCGTACGCGTCCTGGTACTCGTAGGGCGGGATCTGGAGCACCAGGCCCTGGTGGACGGCGTCGTCGGTCATCCGGTCCAGTTCGGGCTTGCCGGTTTCGAGCAGCGGGATGCCGCGTTCGGCGGCGAGCTTCAGGGACTCCTTGACGCGGTCGTCCATCTCGATGCGGATGGCCACGTGCAGGGCCTTGGCCGGGATGCCCGCGCGGAGCGCTTCGACCACGGAGTTGCGGCCGGTGACCACTTCTTCGGTGGCGCGTCCCTTGGGGCCTGACTTGGCGGCACCGGCGCTGCGTGCACCCGGGCTGCGCTTGGCTGCGGACCGTTCGGCCAGCTGCTTGGCCTTGTGCGCCTTGTGGTACGGACGGTCCTCGGCCTTGGGCGTCGGGCCCTTGCCTTCGAGGGCCTTGCGGCCATGGCCACCGGTTCCGATGGTTGGGCCCTTCTTCGCTTTAACCGATCGGCGACCATTGTTGGCCATGATGTTCCACCCTTGATTGTGCTGACTGAGTCTGCCTACCAGTCTACTGACCGAAGAAAAATCGACGCGCGGGGGCTGCGGGCGTGCTCAGGGGCAGTGGCTGATCAGTCCCGCTTGAGGCTCCAGGTGGCACCGTCCGGGCCGTCTTCCACCAGGACGCCGGCCTGGTTGAGGGTGTCCCGGATGGCGTCGGAAGCAGCCCAGTCCTTGGCGGCACGGGCAGCGGCACGGGCCGCCAGCTGCGCCTCCACCAGGACGCCCAAGGCGTCGGCCTCCCGGCTGCCCGCCTGCCCGGAACCGGCGACGGCGTTGAGGCCCAGGACGTCGGTCATGGTGACGACGGCGTACATCGCTTTCCGGGCAGCGTCGTCGTCCCCGTCCGCCAGGGCCGTGTTCCCGGCCCGCACGGCCTCGTGCAGCGCCGCCAGGGCACGGGGAACATTCAGGTCGTCGTCCATCGCAGTTGAAAACGCGTCCAGTGCCTCAGCCGGGTCAGCGGAGCCGCCGGCCACAAACCCGAAATCGGCGCCGAAGCGCGCCACGGCCTTCGCCAGGAACCCGTCGATGCGTTCGACGGCGGCAGCGGCTTCCTGGAGGGACGTGGGCCGGTAGTCCAGGACGGAGCGGTAGTGGGCCTGGCCAAGGTAGTAGCGGACAACCCGGGGGGAAGCGAGTTCCAGCATTTCGGTGGGGCTGATGGTGTTCCCAACGGATTTGGACATCTTTTCGCCCTGGTAGGTCACCATGCCGTTGTGCATCCAGAAGTTGGCGAAGCCATGTCCAGCAGCCTGCGACTGGGCCATCTCGTTTTCGTGGTGCGGAAAACGCAGGTCCAGTCCGCCGCCGTGGATGTCGAAGGCAGTTCCCAGGTACTTGGTGACCATGGCGGAGCATTCCAGGTGCCAGCCCGGACGCCCCGCACCCCACGGCGAGGCCCAGCTGGCGGTGGCCGGCTCGCCTTCTTTGGAACCCTTCCACAACGCAAAGTCGCGGGGATCCTTCTTCCCGCGGGGATCGGCGTCGGGCGCTGCCTGCATGTCGTCGATGTTTTGCCGGGTGAGTGCCCCGTAGTTGCCCCAGGAACGGACGTCAAAGTACACGTCGCCTGATTCGTCCAGCGCGGGGTAGGCGTGGCCGCGGTCGATGAGCTGTTGGATCAGGGCGTGCATCTCGGGGATGTGCCCGGTGGCCCGGGGCTCGTACGTGGGGCGGGAGACGCCGAGGGTGTCGTAGGCCGCCAGGAATTCCCGCTCGTAACGGTATGCCAGCGCCCACCACTCCTCCCGCGGCACTTCTCCCGGCTCGGGGATGAAGTCCGGCGCGAATGATGCCTCGGATTTGGCGAGGATCTTGTCGTCAATGTCCGTGACGTTGCGGACCACAGTGACGCGAAGGCCCCGGTATTGCAGCCAGCGGGTCAGCTGGTCGAAGGCGATGGCGGAACGGATGTGCCCCACGTGGGGCATTCCCTGCACCGTGGCCCCGCAGTAATAGAGGCTGACCTTGCCCTCAACGATCGGGGTGAAGTTCCGGACTTCGGCGGAGGCGGTGTCATAGAAGCGCAGGGTCACCGCTCCAGACTAGCCGATGGTGCCGCTGGTCCGTGGGTAGACCAAGGCGGTAGCCACCGCGGAGATGCCCTCGCCACGGCCGGTGAATCCCAGGCCGTCGCTGGTGGTGGCAGTGACGCTCACCGGTGCACCGGCGGCCTCTGAGAGGACGTGCTGAGCTTCTTCCCGGCGGGGACCGAACTTCGGCCGGTTGGCCACGAACTGGACGGCGATATTGCCGATCTCGAAACCCGCAGCCCGGACGATCCGCGCCGCTTCGGCGAGCAGCGTCACACCCGACGCACCGGCGAATTCCGGGCGGTCGGTGCCGAAGTGGGTGCCAAGGTCGCCGATGCCGGCGGCGGAGAACAGCGCATCCGCTGCGGCGTGGGCCACCGGGTCGCCGTCAGAATGGCCGGCCAGGCCGCGTTCGCCGGGCCAGAAGAGTCCGCCGAGCCACAACGGGCGGTCCTTGCCGTGGGCGGCGTATGCATGGACGTCGATACCCACACCGGTCCGCGGCAGGATCATGTCCGCGCTCACCCTTCCACCCACCGGGCGCCAAGGGGACCCTCAAGGAGCCCTTCGGCGAAGATCAGGTCAAGCGGCGTGGTGATCTTCAGCGACTGGGTTGAGCCGCGGACAGCGTAGACCGGCGTCCCCAGCATCTCCACGAGCATGGCGTCATCGGTGACGGCCGCCGACTCCCGCCGGTCCAGGCCCTCGGCGGACCGGTGCGCCTGCACCAGCGTGTCGAGGGTGAATCCTTGGGGTGTCTGAACGGCCCGCAGTTCCTCGCGGCGGGCCGTTCCCGTGACCACCTCCGGCGCGAAAACGCTGTCCCCCCCGGACGTGGCTGCAACGGTCTTGATGGTGTCCACGACGGGGAGAACGGGAATGACGGCGGCAGCGCCGGCGGCAAGGGCTTCCGTTACGCGGTGGAAGACGGACTCGGGCGTCAGCGCCCTGGCGGCATCGTGGACCAGGACCGCTTCCGTGCCGTCCATCAGGGCAGCCATACCGGCGCGGACGGAGTCAGCCCGGGTGGCGCCGCCGTCCACAAGGGTGAGGAGGGGGCCGCCGTCGGCCAGTTCGTCCCGGAAACTGCCGCAGAGACGGCGCAGGCCTTCGTCCCCTGCGGGCAGCACCACGCAGACCTGGCTCGCAACACCGGAGGCGACGATGCCCCGCAACGCATGCATCAGGATCGGTTCGCCTCCGAGGGGGACAGCCGCCTTGGGCATCCCGTAGCCGAGCCGCTGCCCGGAACCGGCGGCCACCACGATGACTCCCGTGACAAGGGGCGTTGATTCACTCATGCGGACTAGCCTACGACGCCGTGGCGGCTGCGCCGTGCCCGGGTCGCAGCCCGGTTCCGGGCAAAAAGAAGCCCCGGCGGCACGTGGGTGCTGCCGGGGCTAAATTCTTAGGAAGCCAGGACCTCGTCGAGAACGCTTGCGGCCTTCTCCTCGTCGGTCTTTTCAGCCAGCGCCAACTCTGAAATCAGAATTTGGCGGGCCTTGGCCAGCATTCGCTTTTCGCCTGCGGAAAGGCCCCGGTCGTGATCCCGGCGCCACAGGTCGCGAACGACCTCTGCCACCTTGATGACGTCACCGGAAGCAAGCTTCTCCAGATTTGCCTTGTACCTGCGTGACCAGTTGGTGGGTTCTTCGGTGAACTCGGCACGAAGCACATCAAACACGTGCTCCAGGCCTTCCTTGCCCACTACGTCCCGAACCCCAACAAGGTCCACGTTTTCTGCTGGAACTTCAATGGTCAGATCACCCTGAGCCACCTTGAGCTTGAGATACATCTTCTCTTCGCCCTTGATGGTGCGCATCTTGATTTCTTCAATCTTCGCAGCACCGTGGTGAGGGTAAACTACTGTCTCGCCGACCTCAAATACCATGTGGACATTTCCCCTTTCCCGCAGACCAGTTTATCACGATTCAGGCATATGACCGGCCGGAGAAAGGGCTCCCAACCGCGAAAATACGCGGAAAAACGGCCCAATCGACCTCCTCAACCCCCTTGACGGATGAGGATATTAGTGCATCAGGTGAGCGTTCCCACAGTCGATGTGACAGCCTCGAATCCTCGTTTGACCCCGTTTGCGGATAGGCTATGGCTGCAAAAGACTTCAAATTTCTCGAGGAGTACGTGACGTGCGTTCCACTGCGATGAACCGGGCCCAGCGCGGCAAACTGGCACTGACGGCTGCTGCCCTTGGCGTCAGCCTGCTGACTGCGGGCTGCGGTTACATCACGCCCCAGCAGACCAGCCACCAGTACTCCGCCTCGGACGGCATCCGCGCAGACCTCGGCCCGCTGCAGCTGCGGAACATCCTCATCGTTTCCAGCGGCGAAGACGGACCCGGCCGCCTGATCGGCGCGGTCTACAACTCCTCTTCCAAGGACGTGAAGCTCACGGTCAACGGCGCCAAGGGCTCACAAACCGAAGTTCCGGTGAAGGCGAACTCGTACACGCTGCTGAACGAAAACACCGACCCTGCCATCCTGAGCACCACCGGCGGAAAGCCGGGTTCGCTGGTGGACGTCAAGATCAGCGAGAACGGCACCAACGTCACCAGCACGGTCAAGGTGCCGGTCCTGGATGCCACATTGAAGGAATACAAGGACTACCTGCCCACCGCGAGCCCGTCGGCTTCGCCGTCGTCGTCCGCCGGTGCCAGCGCAACGGCCACCGCCACGCCAAGCGCAACGGCAACCGCCACCAGCCGCTAGCGGGGAGCCCGCCAAGGCGGGCAGCCCGAGACGTACAGCAAGGGGAGGGCCGGTTGGCCCTCCCTTTGCTGTTGCACTCGCCTGGACAGCCTTGGCCGCCCGGGCCTAAGGTTCGAATTTGTAACCGAGGCCCCGCACGGTGACCAGGAACCGGGGTGCGGAGGGATCTGGCTCGATCTTGCCGCGGAGGCGTTTGACGTGGACGTCAAGGGTCTTGGTGTCGCCGACGTAGTCCGACCCCCAGACCCGGTCAATCAGCTGTCCGCGGGTGAGGACCCGGCCGGAGTTGCGCAGGAGCATCTCCAGGAGCTCAAACTCCTTCAATGGCAGCAGGACCTGCTCGCCGTCCACGCTCACGACGTGGCGTTCGATGTCCATCCGGACCGGGCCGGCCTGGACCGTTGAGGAAATCAGTTCCTCCGGCTCGCCCTGGCGCCGCAGGACCGCCCTGACCCGGGCCACCAGTTCGCGGGAGGAATAGGGCTTGGTGACGTAGTCGTCCGCGCCGAGCTCCAAGCCCACGACTTTGTCGATCTCCGAGTCCTTGGCCGTCAACATGATCACTGGAACGCTGGAACGCTGCCTGAGCTGGCGGCATACCTCGGTGCCGGACAGGCCGGGCAGCTGCAGGTCCAGCAGGACAAGGTCGGCGCCGTTGCGGTCGAATTCCGTGATCGCGTCGAGGCCGTTGTCCACCACCTCAACCTCGAATCCTTCCTTGCCCAGCAAATAGGACAAGGGATCGCTGAACGACTCCTCGTCCTCAACTATCAAAATCCTGCTCAAGCGCTAGCTCCTCGTTCTGTTGCGCCGGCGGCGCGGGGTACTTGGGTGGGTGCAGGCTGGCCGGCCGGCTGCCGCGCCGGCGACGGTGCCGGAGCGTCAGGGACCGGACGGTCGCTGTCCTGTCCTTCCATCTCGGGAAGCCGCAGCGTGAAGGTCGATCCTTGGCCCGGCTGGGACCAGAGCGTCACCTCGCCGCCATGGTTTGAGGCCACATGCTTGACGATGCTCAGGCCCAGGCCGGTGCCGCCGGTCTGGCGCGAACGGGCGGCATCGACGCGGTAAAAGCGTTCGAAGACGCGTTCCTGGTCCTCGGGCGTGAGCCCGTCCCCCTGGTCGGTCACGGAGATGGACACCAGGCCCTCCCTGGAACGTACGCCGATTCCCACCCTTGTGTTGGCCGGTGAATAGCGGATGGCGTTGTCGATGAGGTTGCGCAGCGCGGTGACCAAAAGGTCCTGGTCGCCGAAGACCTTGCCCTCAGTGCGGCCGCCCACCACGATGCTGATGTTCTTGCTCTCGGCGGGCAGCTGCGACCGGTCCACGGCCTCGGCGATGACCGCGTTGATGTCCACGGGGCCGCCTTGCTGCGTCACGCTGGCGCCCTGCAGCCGGGACAGCTCGATGATGTCCTGGACCAGTGCGGCGAGGCGGGCTGACTCCTTGTGCATCCGCTTGGCGAACCGGCGGACCGCTTCTTCGTCGTCCGCGGACGACTCGAGGGCCTCGGCCAGCAGGGAGATGGCGCCGACGGGCGTCTTCAGTTCATGCGAGACGTTGGCGACGAAGTCGTTGCGGATCTCTTCCGTGCGGGTGATCTCGGTCCGGTCATCGGCCAGGAGCAGGATGTATTCCTCACCCAGCATGGCTGCCCGGACCTGGACGATGATGGTCCCCTGCCCCAGCGGTCCGCGCGGGAGCTCCAGCTGCTTCTCCAGGATGACGCCATCGCGCCGCACACCCGCGGTCATGTCCAGGAGTTCTTTGTGGACCACGGTATGGCCGCGGACCAGGCCGTAGGCGTAGGCTGCCGGGCTGGCACGGACAACGCCGTCGACGTCGTCCAGGACCACGAAGGCACGTCCGACGACGGCCAGCACCTCCGCCGCCCCGTCCGGCAGCGCAGGTTCCCCGGCGTCGACCTCCAGCAGCTCGCGCTGCTTCTCGCTGACCCGGAACGCCAGCACGCCGAACGTGCCAAGCGCCAGGCCGACGAGGCCTGCAACCAGACCAATGAGCATAGGATCCACAGCTCCACTTTATGCTCTTGCCCGGAGGCCACCGGCGCTTCGAAGCCCTTACCGCGAACGGTTCAACTAACGTTCACCTCCATGGGCATAATCGTTTACCGGGCGATGCCAGAGTTAATGGTTAGAGCGCCCCATGGCGACACGATTCCTGCTGCCCTGGAGCGGCCGGCAGGAGTTCCAAGGAAAGGACGCCTACGTGCGTAAGGTTTTTCAGGAAGAGCTCACCCAGGTCGGTGACCAGCTGGTGGAGATCTCCCGGCTGGTCAGCGAAGCCATAGACAAGGCCACCACTTCATTCCAGGTCGCGGACGTGGACCTCGCCCAGGACGTCATCGCGGCGGATGCGCGCATCGACTTCCTGCAGAACAGCCTCGATGAGCGGGCCATCGACATCCTGGCTTTGCAGGGTCCCGTGGCGAGCGACCTGCGCATGATCGTGGGCTCGCTGCGGATGAGTGCCTCACTGGAGCGGATGGGCGACCTCGCGCGCCACATCGCCCAGCTGGCCCGCCTCCGGTACCCGTCCACGGTCATTCCGGAGTCCATGACCGGGACCTTCAACCGCATGGCCGAACTGGACCAGGAGATCGCCGACAAATTGACGGTGCTGCTGGAGAGCCGCGACCTCGAGGTGGCCAGGGACATCCTGAAGGCGAACACCGCCATCAATGACCTGCACCTGAGCGTCTTCAAGGCCATCGCCTCACCCGAGTGGACCGAGTCGCCGGCGACCACCGTGGACGTGGCCCTCGCCAGCCGCTACTTCGAGCGGTTCGCGGACCACGGCGTCTCCGTCGCCCAGAAAGTGACCTACCTGGTCACCGGCGCGTGGCAGCCCAACGCGACTGAACACAGCTAACCAGGCGGATAACGACGGCGGGCTGGTCACCCCAGGTGACCAGCCCGCCGTCGTCGTTTCACATTTGACGCAGCGCGTACTTCGGCCGGAGTGCGTCTAAGGGAGGAACGACCGAGCACCCGGCGAAGAACCGCGAAGTCTTACTTCTTGCCCTGGTTGGCTACGGCCAGGATGGCCTGCTCAGCGGCCTCCGGGTCCAGGTAGGTTCCACCGGGCTTGACCGGCTTGAAGTCATCGTCGAGGTCGTACACCAGCGGAATGCCGGTGGGGATGTTCAGCCCGGCGATGGCCTCGTCACTGATGCCGTCCAGGTGCTTGACCAGCGCACGAAGCGAGTTGCCGTGGGCTGTGACCAGGACGGTCTTGCCTGCCTTGAGGTCTTCCTTGATGTCCGATTCCCAGTAGGGCAGCAGGCGTACCAGGACGTCCTTGAGGCACTCGGTGCGCGGGAGGGCGTCGCCGAGGCCGGCATAGCGGGGGTCGTGGGCCTGGGAGAACTCGGAGTCGTCATCCAGGGGCGGCGGCGGAGTGTCGTAGGACCGGCGCCATTCCATGAACTGCGCTTCACCGTATTCGGCCAGGGTCTGGGCCTTGTCCTTGCCCTGCAGCGCGCCGTAATGGCGTTCGTTCAGGCGCCAGTCACGCTTGACCGGGATCCAGCCGCGGTCGGCTTTGTCCAGCGCGATGTTGGCGGTGTTGATGGCCCGCTTCAGCAGGGAGGTGTACAGCACATCCGGGAGGATGTTGTTCTCCACCAGCAGCTCACCGCCCCGCGCTGCTTCCGCGCGGCCCTGGTCGTTCAGGTCAACGTCCACCCAGCCGGTGAACAGGTTCTTGGCGTTCCATTCGCTGTGGCCGTGGCGCAGCAGAATCAGCTTGTAAGTCATGATTTTCATCCTAGCCGAGCAGTGTTGCCGGCCGCCCAGCGTTACATGGCCGGGCAGGCTTTTGGACCCGCCTCCACCCCCGCGGGGATAGTGTTGGGGCCGTGGTTCAAAAGGCTGAACGGGTGAATACCCCACAACTTTCCGGCAGGACATCTGCCGGCCGGCAGGGCCGGCCGGTAGGCAACGTCACCCGGGGAACCACCAACCCCAACCGGATGCGGCGGGTGGACCGCTGGCTGACGGGACCGCAGGCGTGGCGGCTGCGGTCCGCGGCCGACCCCTTCGTGGTTGACCTGGGCTACGGCGCCACCCCGGCCACCGCCGTCGAACTCTTTGAGCGCCTTGCCACAGTGCGGGCGGACGTCCGCGTGTCCGGCATCGAAATCGAGCCCGGGCGCGTGCAGGCGGCGATCCCGCTCCAGCGTCCGGGACTGACCTTCCATGTGGGCGGCTTCGAGCTTCCCGTCCCCGGCCGTCCGGTCCTGGTCCGGGCCTTCAACGTGCTGCGCCAGTACGAGGAAGCGGATGTGCCGGGCATCTGGCGCCTGGTTCAGGACCGGTTGGCACCGGGCGGCCTGTTTATCGACGGCACGTGCGACGAAGTGGGGCGCCGGGTGACGTGGGTTGCGCTTGACCGTGAGCGGCCGCTGTCCTTGAGCATTTCGGTCCGCTTCGGCAGCTTCGACCTGCCCTCGGAGGTGGCCGAGCGCCTGCCGAAGGCCCTCATTCACCGCAATATTCCCGGTGAACGGGTCCACGACTTCCTGCTGGCGCTGGACCGGACCTGGCTGGAATGCGCCCCCCTTGCCTCGTTCGGGAACAGGCAGCGCTGGGTGGGCATGTGCCGGAGCCTGCGCGACGCCGGGTGGCCGGTCCAGGACGGCCCGGCCAGATGGCGGCTGGGCGAACTAACCGTGGGCTGGGACGCCGTGGAACCTGGCTACCAGGGGCCGTAGGGCCCCGTGTTGCGGCTGCCGCCGCGGCCGGCGTCCTTCACGGCGGGGCGGACATCGGCGAGGTAAACGGAGGCGGCCACGACCGCGGCGAGCCCAAACAGGCCAAGGGTGCTGACGATGCCGCCGCCGGCGCCGAACAGCGAAATCACGCCCACCAGTGTGGCGCCGCCGGTCAGCGCGAGCCAGAAGGCCTTGGTCCGCTTGCCAGTCGCCTCGAACGCGTTGGCGCGGTGCCGGGCACAGTCCACCAGCGCCCACAATTCCAGTCCCAGGGCCACCAGGCCAAGGATAAAGAACACTGCCTGTTCTACAGGCCGAATAATCAGTTCACCGTCCACGAACCCAGCCTAGCCGCCCAGCGTGTCCAGCGCCTGCTTCAGGTCCGCCCAGAGATCCTCCACGTTCTCGACCCCCACGCTGAGGCGAACCAGGTTGTCCGGCACGCTGGCAGGTTCTGCTGCGTGCCTGCGACGGCGTTCGATCAGGGACTCGACGCCGCCCAGTGACGTGGCGGGGAGCCATAATGCGAGGGCCTCCACCACCTTGTCCGCAGCGTCGGCACCCCCCAGGCCGGCGGCCGGCGCCACCTGCACGCAGATGATGGAGCCGAAGCCCTTCATCTGGGCCTGGGCCCGCTCATGGCCGGGGTCCGACGGGAGGCCCGGGAAGCGGACGGATTCAATGGCGGGGTGGGCCGCGAGGCGCTCCGCCAGCAGCATCGCGGAGCTTTGGGACCGCTCCACCCGCAGTGCAAGGGTCCGCAGTCCGCGCAGCGCCAGCCATGCTTCGAAAGGTCCGGCGATGGCGCCGTGGATGATGCGGTGGTGCAGCAAGGCGGACCGGATGTCCGGGTTGGATGTGACCAGCGCCCCAAGGACGACGTCGGAGTGCCCGGCGAGGTATTTGGTCACCGAGTGGAGCACGACGTCGGACCCGAGCCGGAGGGGCTGCTGCACCAAAGGGGTGGAAAAGGTGTTGTCCGTGACGACGATGGCTCCTGCGGCGTGGGCGGCCTCGGCGACGGCCGCCATGTCAGCGATCCCCAACATCGGGTTGGTGGGACTTTCCAGCCAGAGCATGGCCGCGGCCCGGGCCCCGGGACCGGTGGGCGCCAGGGCAGCTTTGACAGCATCGGTATCGGCGATGTCCACGGTGCGGAGCTCTATGAAGCCCTTCTGGGCAAGTTCGGAGGCCATGACCAGCGAGCCCGAATAGCTGTGGTCCGGCATCACCAGCACTCCCCCGGCCGGGATCAGGGACAACGCCGAGCTGACGGCCGCCAGCCCTGATGCGTACAGCAGGCCCGGCAGCGCGGAGCCTTCCAGCTGGCCCAGCGCCTCTTCGAAGGGATCCCACGTGGGGTTCGAATACCGGCCATAACCCCGGTCCCCGTCGCCCAGCGGACCGGTGCCGAAGTAGGTGGAGGACAAGGTGATGGGAGGGTTGACCGGCTGGTCCCTTTCCCGGGGCGGACGTCCGGCCGCGACCACGACGGTCTCGGGGGAAAGGGACGCGGCCTGGTGCTCGGAAAGACTCATGTTCAACAGCGTACTGTCCGTCCAGGATCCGCCTGAAAGGGGTGCCGCCGTATGGACGCCTTGCGTTCACCGGCCGTCCACACAGGGTGCGGCGGCAGGTCATGAAATGTCGGTCCGGCTCGGTAGGCTTGGGAGGTGAGCAAACAAATGGCGGGCGTGTTCATCGCATTCGAAGGTGGCGATGGCGCCGGCAAGTCGACGCAGGCGGCCCGGCTTGCGGCTGAACTGGAATCACGGGGGTACACCGTGCGCCGCACCCGTGAACCCGGCGGCACCCCCGTCGGCGAAAAGCTGCGTTCGCTGGTCCTGGACCATGGCAACGGCGAGATCGATGCCCATACCGAGGCCCTGATTTTTGCGGCGTCCCGGGCAGCCCACGCCGCCCAGGTCATCCGGCCGGCACTCGGCCGCGGCGAAATCGTGCTGACCGACCGCTACATAGACTCGTCAGTGGCCTACCAGGGGGCGGGCCGCGACCTCGGCCAGGACGCCGTCAAGTCCCTCAACGACTGGGCCACCTCGGGCCTGCAGCCCCACCTCACAGTCCTCCTGGACGTCGACCCGCGGCTTGGCCGCAGCCGCCGCACTGCCGGCCAGGCGGCCGAGGACCGATTGGAGTCCGAGGCAGATGACTTCCACACCAGGATTCGGAAGGCTTTCCTCGACCTCGCTGCCGCCCGCCCCGGAGCGTATCTGGTCCTGCCCGCAAAACTGCCGGTGGACGAACTCGCGGCGCAAATCCGGGACCGGGTCGACGCTCTGCTTGCCGGCCCGGCTCCTTCCAATGCGTTGCCCTCCCGGCACGGGACGGACGGTGGCGGCTCGTGACGGTGTGGGACGACCTCCAGGGCCAAGCCGCCGTCGTCGAACAGCTGCGCCAGGCGGCAAGCGGCGAAGGCCTGACGCACGCCTGGCTGTTTACCGGGCCGCCGGGCTCCGGGCGCTCCAACGCAGCCAAAGCTTTCGCAGCCGCGCTGAACTGCGACCAGGAGGACGTGGGCCTGCGGGGCTGCGGCCGGTGCCAAGCGTGCCGCACCATCCTCGGGGAAACCCACTCGGACGTGACCTTCGTCCGCACGGAGAAGGTCACCATCACCATTGATGAGGCCCGCGAACTGGTGGCAACGGCGGGGAACCGGCCGTCCGCGGGGCGTTGGCGGATCATCGTGGTGGAGGATGCCGACCGGATGGCTGAGCGGACCACCAACGTGCTGCTGAAGGCCATCGAGGAACCCACCCCGCGCACCGTGTGGATGCTCTGCGCACCGTCCCCGGCCGACGTCCTGGTGACCATTCGGTCCCGCTGCCGCAGTGTTGCCTTGCGGCTGCCGCCTGCCGCGGAAGTTGCAGCCCTGCTGGTCAGGCGGGACGGCGTTGATCCTGAGCTCGCCGAACGCGCGGCGCGGGCAGCGCAAAGCCACGTGGGGATCGCCCGCCGGCTGGCCCGGGACCCCGCCGCCCGGGAACGCCGCCTGGAGACGGTGCGGTTCCCGCTCGGGCTCCGTGGCGTCACAGCCGCGGTGATGATGGCGGACAAGCTGGTGAAGATCGCAACGGCAGAGGCCACCAGCTCCAACGAGGAGCGCGACGCCGCGGAAAAAGCAGCCCTCCTGGCAACACTTGGCGCGCCCGAGTCCGGCACGCTCCCCCCGGCGATGCGCAGCCAGGTGAAACAGCTTGAGGACGACCAGAAGCGGCGGGCCAAGCGCTCCATCACGGACTCCTTGGACCGGACCCTCACGGACCTCCTGTCCTTCTATCGGGACGTGTTGATCATCCAGCTGGGGAACGCCGTGGAGCTGGTCAACGTTGAGCTCAGGAGTGAGCTGGAGGAGTTCGCCGCCCGCAGTACTCCGGAAGGCACGCTTGCCCGGATGGATGCCATCAACAAAGCCCGCGAACGCATCACCACCACAAACGTCGCCCCGCTGCTGACCCTCGAGTCCATGGCGGCCAGCCTGATCCAGCCCTCCAAGGAGACCCGATGACTGCCCGCCCCCTGCCCGCACGCCACAGGTCCTTGCTGGCCGCCGTCCGCGCCGCGGGCGCCATGGCCCTGTTCATGGTCCTTGCCTCGTGCAGCCTCCTCAACGGCGGGGACAAGAACCCGCCGGAGGCGGCCACCGCCAAGGCCGACCCCTCGATCGTGGCGTCCGCGCCCGCCGGGCTGGAGAAGTTTTACTCGCAGGAAGTCGTCTGGCAGCCCTGCGAAGGCGAATTCCAGTGCGCCAAGGTGACCGTCCCGATGGACTACGCCAACCCGGCCGGCGACACCATCCAAATCGCGGCCCTGCGGGCCCCCAGCAGCGGCAAGAAAACGGGCAGCCTGCTGGTCAATCCGGGCGGCCCGGGCGCTTCCGGCTATGACTTCGTGAAGGACGCCGCTGCGACACACTTCTCGGCGGCCGTCCGCAATGCGTACGACCTCGTGGGCTTCGATCCCCGCGGCGTCAAGCGTTCCGCTCCCGTGACCTGCATGACCGACGCGGAGCGTGACGCGGCACGCGCCAAGACCTACGCCCTCGAAACCGACACCGGGCTGGCGGCGGCACTGGCGGACAACAAGGCAATCGCTGCCCAGTGCGCGGCGCAAACCGGCCCGGTCCTGGCGCATATCGACACCGTTAGCGCCGCCAAGGACCTGGACGTGCTGCGTGCGGTGGTCAATGACACCAAACTGAATTATCTCGGATACTCGTACGGGACCTTCTTGGGCTCCACCTACGCTTCATTGTTTCCGGACAACGTGGGCCGGATGGTCCTTGACGGCGCCCTCGACCCGTCCATCAGCAATGAGGACCTGACCAGCGGCCAGGCCCGCGCGTTCGAGAAGGCCATCCACACCTACGTCGCCAGCTGCCAGCGGCAGGGCAAGTGCCCGCTGACCGGCGACGTAGACTCCGGCGTGCAACAGATCCGGGACCTCATCGACGCCGTCCAACAGACACCCCGCACCGCCAAGGACGGCCGCCTGGTCAATGCGACGACGTTCGTCAGCGGCCTGATCACCCCGCTCTACAACGACCAGAGCTGGCCTGCCCTCACCCAGGCGCTGGAGGCCGCCATGAACGGGGATGTGAGCCTGGTGCTGCGCCTCGCCGACATCAGCGCCGACCGTGCGACCGACGGCTCGTACACCTCCAATTCCACGTTCGCGTTCAACGCGATCAACTGCCTTGACTACCCCATGGTCTCGGACACCGCCGGCATGCGGGCGGAGGAGAAGCGCCTGGAACAAGACTCCCCCACCTTTGGCTACTTCTTCGCCTACGGCGGGACCAGCTGCGCTGACTGGCCGTACAAGAACGTCCGGACGCCGCAGGCGGTCGAATACTCGGGGAACTCCCCGATCGTGGTCATCGGAACCACGGGCGACCCCGCCACCCCGGTTGATTGGGCTGCCTCCCTGCGCAAACAGCTGGGGAACGCCTCGCTGCTGACGTGGAAGGGCGAGGGGCACACAGCCTACGGCCGGGCCAACAGTTGCCTCGAAGATTCGGTGGACAACTACCTGGTCGGGGGCAAAGTTCCGGCCGACAACACCGTGTGCTGAACGCCTCAGCGGCCTGCACCTGCTCCATTTTGACCGCGGCGCAGAGACTCTATTAGAGTTGACTCTTGCATGAAGGGCCCGGTTCAGTCCGGGATTTTGTGCGGTGCTTCCTTAGCTCAGTCGGTAGAGCGTTTCACTCGTAATGAAAAGGTCATCAGTTCGATTCTGATAGGAAGCTCGGGATAAACCCCTAGGACTCAAGGGTTCTAGGGGTTTTTCGCTGGTTAAGCCGAGAGATCTTCTCGATGGCAGGGCACACTTAGACGCTCCCTTGAATGAACCTGTAACAGTGGGGTGATTCTAATCCCGGCCGCAAAGTGTCCTGTCCGGGATCGCCTCAACCTCTCGTCCGTGGGACGAATTGCGCCGAGGGAAACGAGCGCTAAAGGACCCGCTAAAATCCGAGCATGTCCTTGACCCAGATCCTCGAGGACATGCGCGGCGCTTACTGCTTCCGGACGGCTTGCGGCGCGAGGTCACCGAGCACATTCTTCAACAATTCCCGGCGCCGGATTGGGGCTGGCGACCACCAAGTCCATCGTCGAAAACCACCGCGGCCACATCACCCTCTCTAGCAGCCCGGGCAGCGGCACCAGGGCGGCGCTGAGCCTGCCAGCCGCTGACGCCAAACCCCCAGCGCTGGCGGTCGTCTAGCGCCTCATCACCTGAGCGGCCTGGAGCCGCTCGGCGCTTTCGTCCGTTCCGACGGGTTCAGTCATGGAAAATGGGCTTGCCCAATTGATCCTAAGCATGCTTCCTCTGGATGCAGTCGATCGCAAACGGCTGGGAACGGGGAGTTCGAAAAGGGTGCGCTCAGCGAACGGGGCGCACCTTTTCCTATGCCCGCCACGAGGCTCATCGGCTGCCGGGTACGCACATAAGTTCTCCATGCTGCGCGGGGGTTACGGCATCTGGACGGAACATCCGGACACAGTTCCCCGAACGGTTGATGAACACTCATCGAAGGCATGAATAACCGCGGTGTGTGGGAGGGCTCTATGACTTCCTGGCGCTCTAGTGTCGATAACCATGATCAGCCCCAATCATCGTCACCGCCGTGCGGTTATCACCGCCCTGGCCGTGTCCCTCCCTTTCGCCTTCCTCACCCCGGCAGGCGCCTCCACCGCGGCGCCAACAGCACCGGCACCTGACCAGCAGGCTGCCGCACCGGCACAGGCCTCACACCTGGACCTCGGCGCGCAGGACCTGCCTGAGACGCGGAACGTGACCACGCTGGCTCCGGGCCTGACCCGGACCACGATCACGCGCGGCGCCCCTAACCAGGAGTTCTTCTGGACTGCCGAAGTCGCGGTCCCGTCGACCTCTCTCGACCCCGACGCCCCGGCTTCCGCGCTGTCCACCCAGGCGCAGGCGCAGAAGGTTGCCGACAAGCTCAACGCCGCTGGTGTCACTGCCCGCATCGAGCACGTCCAGTCACCCCAGCTGGCCGACGCCGGCGGCGACCTCGGCTACCGGGTCCGTGCGGGCCAGTTCAGCTCGAAGGCCGACGGTGCTGCCACCGTGGACCAGATCAAAGCCGCGGGCTACAAGGCCTCGGTGATCTACACCGGCTGGGACGGTGACGCCGGCTCCAGCGAGGACGACCGCGGACCGTGGAATCTCCAGGTGCTCACGATTGATCCGAAGGAGTTCCACGGCGACCTCACCTCCTCCTTCGGCCCCAACCTCGAAAACCGCGAAACGACCAGCCAGCTCTCAGCCGCCGCCGGCGCCCTGGCAGCCGTGAACGGCGGGTTCTTCACCATGGACCCCGCGGCGGGTGCCCCCGGTGACCCCGCCGGAGCCGCAGTCCACGACGGCAAGGTCCTCAGCGAACCCGTCGGCGACCGGCCCTCCCTCGTCCTGGATAAGAACGGCACCTCCATCCAGCGGCTGCACTGGCACGGCACTGTCACCGCGCCGGGCGCGGCGGAACTCCCACTGGACGGCGTCGACCGGGTCCCGGGGCTGATCCGCAACTGCGGCGGCACCGACGACACCCCGACGAACCTGCCCCTGCACGACTTCACCTGCACGGACCCGGACGAGATCGTCTCCTTCACTCCCGAGTTCGGCCCCACCACCCCGGGCGGCCCCGGACTCGAAGTCGTCCTTGACCCGCAAGGCACCGTCACCGCCGTCAACCACGCGCGAGGCACCGCGGTGCCCGCCGGCGGCCAGACAGTGCAGGCGATCGGCGCCGACGTCGACAAGCTCGCCGCCCTGGCCGTGCCGGGCAAGAAGCTGAAGGTCGACACGGACCTGCTCGATGAAAGCGGAAAGACCCTGACGACCACCCCGACGACGGACGTCGTCAACGGCGGCCCGACCCTGGTCCAGAACGGCCAGCTGGACGTCACGGCCAAGCGCGACGGCATGGTCCGGACCAACGACAGCAACAGCTTCTTCTACGGCTGGGTCCACAAGCGCAACCCCCGCACCTTCGCCGGAGTGGACGCCCAGGGCCGCACCATCCTGGTCACCGCCGACGGCCGCCAAACCACCTCCCTGGGCCTGAGCCTGAACGAAGAAGCCCACGTGGCGAAATCGCTCGGCATGATCAACGCCATCAACCTCGACGGCGGCGGATCCACCACCATGGTCCAGGGCGACCAGGTCATGAACTCCCCCTCCGACGCCACCGGCGAACGCCCAGTCGGGGACGCCCTCCTCGTCTTGCCCGGCCGCAAGCCGTAACCCGGCCCACGCCCTTCACCTTCCACCCCGCCACAACCCCAACCCCGGAGAACCCATGAAGTGCACCAAGCTGCTGACCGCGGCCGCCATCACTGCCGGCCTTGCCCTGGGAACATCCCTCCCGGCCCACGCCGCCGACACCAACCCCAACGGCACCGAAAACCACTTTGACCTGCAGGCCCACCGCGGCGGCATCGGCCTGACCGTCGAATCGACACTCGCTTCCTTCGCCAAGGGCATCGAGACCGGCGTGTCCACCTTGGAGATGGACCTGCAGATCACCAAGGACGGCCGCGAAGTCATCACCCACGACCGGAAGATTGATGGCCGGAAGTGCAAGGACACCGCGCCTGTCACCCCGGGAGACCCGTCCTTCCCCTATGTGGGCAAGTACATCAAGGACCTCACCTTCGACCAGGTCCGCAGCCTGGACTGCGGCTCCCAGACGCTGCCCCAGTTCCCCGGCCAGCAGGTCTCCCCCGGAGCCAGGATGCCGACCCTGGCAGAGGTCTTCGACCTCGCCAACCGTTACCGGGCCAGCCAGGTCAAGTTCAACATCGAAACCAAGGTCGAGGCCGGCGCCCCGGAACAGACCGCCCCGCGCGAACAGTTCGTCGACGTCGCGCTGCGCGAAATCAACAAGGCCCACATGGCAGAGCGCGTCTCCATCGAAAGCTTCGACTGGGGCTCCCTGCGCATGGTGAAAGAGCGCCAGCCCGGCATCCGCACCGTCGCCCTGACCAACAAGGACTTCCTGCAGGCCGGCCAGCCGGGCAAGTCGCCATGGCTCGGCGGCATTGACGCCGATGACTTCGGCGGGGACCTGGTGGACGCCGCGGCTTCCCTTGGCTTTGACGCCATCTCCCCCGTCCATGGCACGCCCCAGAACGGCACCGTCACCGACCCAGGCTACGTCCCCTACGTGAACGCGGACATGGTGACCCGCGCCCACGCCAAGGGCATGCAGGTTATCCCCTGGACCGTCGATGACAAGCCGACCATGCGCAAGCTCATGGACGACGGCGTCGACGGCGTCATCACCGACTACCCCAACATGCTGCGTGACGTAATGGCCGAACGGTCCCTGAAGCTGCCCAAGCAGTACACCCTGGAGCCGGGCATGTCGGCAGCCAAGTAACCTGGCTGCCTGCGATCCAAAGCCCGAGGCTCCTGCTCGGCAGACTTGCCAACATAATCCTAAGCATGCTTACTATGGATGCAGCCGAATGCGAACGGCTGCCAACCAGAGGAGGAAACACCATGGGACTGGGCGACAAGATTGACAACGCTGCCGAGAAGGCAGGCGGCAAGGCCAAAGAGACGGCCGGCACCGCAACAGGCGATGAGAGCCTCCGGACCGAAGGCCAGGCAGACCAGGCCAAGGGTGATCTGAAGCAGGCCGGAGAAAAGGTCAAGGACGCCTTCAAGGACTGACAGTTTTATACGGGAAGGGCGCGCTCAGCGAACGGGGCGCGCCTTTTTTGTGTCCTCATGGTGTGGGCGTCTGTTTCTGGAAGGTGTTCTGATTCCAGCTCGTGGGGCGCGGTCAGGTATTCTTCGATCGATCCCCACTCCCGTCCGCTACAGCCGGTCGAGGGAGCCCTGTCGAATGCCGATCTCGCTGTGGGAGTCCGGGTCCGCTGCCGTGCGTCGTACGCTCACAGCCGCGCCAGCAGCGTCCTCGGATAGGGTTGGCCGGACAGGTGAGCGGCCCTCCAATCCGGAGTCCTGCGCCTCCGGGAGGTCTGCCGGGCGTGATCAGGAACTGACCAGCCCAATGCAGGGACGCAATCATGAACCGGACCAAAACGCCGGGCAGGCTGAGCGTGTGAGGGTCGTTGACGGGCCCGCCGTGGCGAGGCTTCCAGGCCGCTGCATTGACCACAGTCGTGCGGAAGAGCACAATCGCTGAATCAAGGCAAGCCAATCACTCGTTGTCCGGCCTGCAGGAGCTTCCTTGAAGATACAGAAGCCTCAATTACTAGCCCGAAAACCGCAAAGTGGTAATGAAAGTGGCGACACCGGAATATGACGAGATGGTTCTGAAGGGGCGCCTTTCTGGCCTGGACAGGAGAGCCAAGACGGCGTTCGCCGCAGCATGCGCAGAGAGCCTCGTCGCGCTTCACGAGAGATACTGGACCACAACTGGGGACAGCGGAAAGGCGGCGCGGGCACGGGAGATCCTCGACTCCGCCTGGGACGTTGCGTTCGCCGGCAATTCCGACGTCAGTTCGCTTGAATCGGAAGCCGTGTCGCTGGGCCCTACGGATGACGAGGAATGGTCGTTCGACAAGGGATATGCACAAAATGCCGCTGCGGCACTGGCCTACGCAGTCCGGACATGGCTGTCCGGTGACGCGCAGGAAGCGGCATGGGCTGCCCGGCAGGTGTACGAGGCGGCTGAGTACTCGGGCAGCCAGCCCGATGTGCAACCCGGTGAGCTGCTTGTCCGCAAGGTCAGCGATGTTGCTGTCCAGATCGCCGTCACCGATACTTCATCAGGCGTTCAGTCGGCCCTGGACTTCCTTGATCAAGCTCTCAGGATCTGCGAGGACATCCCCTTGCCCCGGGACCAACTACAGGTACTGGCCCAGTCTTCGGGCCAAACATGGGCCGCCGCATTCAGCTAGAGACTGAAGATCCGGGTCAACGTCGGAATGCGCTGCGAGATGGACGGACGGAACGATCGACGGCATGTTCTTCCAGGTCGCAAGTCAGACCGCAGTGGGCGATATGAAGACTGAACACCAACCGTTCGCTTCTTGGGTGGCTGTCAGTACCAGGGAAGCATTCCAACGTCGGAACGAGGCACCATGGTCCAAGTGGTTCAGGGCTACTTCCGTAGCGCTGTCCGCTTCCCGAAAAGGTCCACGGAACTCCTTCGTGGAATGAAAGCCGGCAGCCATGTGATCGGTGTTTGTTGGCTGGCGTTGTCCCTCCTTTGGGATGGCGCGTGGCAAACGATCCTGTGGGCCGTGGTCGGCCTGGCTGGACTTGTCCAGTCCGCTTTGGTAGAGAAAGAAATCCTTCGCAGGACGAATGGCGCCGGCAAGGGAGGATGCCCCATGGACGCCGAGTACAACGTAATGGCTGACTTCCACCAATTCACGGTCTCCGACCCGACAGCCGATTTCGGGGACCTCTGGGCGAAATGGACGGACGAGACGATCGACGCCATGTTCGTCCAGGGCGACCGCTACATCGCAATTGGCACCATGCGCAATATGTACGCACCGGTCCTCATCCGGCTCGACTCGGAGCGTTCCTTTACCGGCAGGGTCGACAAGGTCGCTACGGGGGTTCTGGAAGTTCCCAGCGGCGTAGTGGAAGTCTCGGGGTCCACGGACAACGGCATGAGTGGCGGGAAGGTGAAGGTGCCTCCCGGCACGTACCGCGTCGAGGTGCAGTACTTCAATCTGGATTCGATCTCTGACGATGGCCTTGAGGGCGATGACCGCTACATGATCACACTTTTCAGGACCGGTAGGTAGGCAGGGCGGCAGGGGGCGTAATCGTCCTAGACGCCAGCCTTGGGGTTCCAACGGAAGGCCGGCAGCAGTGCCAAGCCGACAACTCCTAATAATGGCAACCTAGTTATCGATGGCTTTCCGGTCCATGGACTTGAGCGCCGCGAGCCGTGCCTCCACTTCGGTCTGCTCTCCAAGGTCCTCAAGAGAGGCGAACTGTGCATCAAGGGATGAGGCAGCGAGTTCCTGCTGGCCGCGGACCGTCGCTTCCTGCCGGCGGATCCTCTCCTCGTAGCGGCCGATCGCCGAAGTTGGGTCCCCCGTGTCCAAGGCTTCGAGGGCGTCGTGGACCTGCGACTGCGCGGCGGCCACCCTTGCCCGGTTGACGAGCTGGTTGCGCTTGGCGGTCAGCTCACCGAGCTTGCCGCGCATCTGGTCCAGCCCTTGTTTGAGCTTGTTGACGACCTCGTTTTGCGCTGCCAGGGCAGGAGCCTGCGCCTTGGCTGTCGCTTCGGCGGACATCTGCCGCTGCAGGGCGAGCCTGGCGAGGGCGTCGAACTTGTCAGCGTCCACGCTGTTTCCCGCGGCCCGGAATTCGTCCGCCTTGCGGGACGCGGCAACCGCCTTGCGGCCCCACGTGCCGGCGTCCTCGACGGCGCGGGCGTAATCGTCCTCGGCCATCCGGAGATTGCCGATGGTCTGGGCAACAGCCGCCTCGGCCTCACGGATGTTCTCCGAGTAGTCCCGAACCATCTGGTCCAGCATCTTTTGCGGGTCCTCGGCGGAGTCCAGGAGGGCGTTCAGATTGGCCTTCGCGAGCTGCGCGACGCGGGCGAAAATACTCTGCTTCACAGTGCCTTTCTATCGGTACTGGTCGCCGGATTCAATGTGGACGGCACCAGCGAACGCAGAAGCTCCCTGCACGCCACCATGATTCGCCGGCAAGGACGGGCCCGGAGGTCGTGGTCCTCCCCGGGCTTTGCCGGTTACCGGCCACATTGGCGCGCAGGCGCACCGCCGCAGTTCCGTTTTCACGGAATGCCAAGGCTGGCGCGGTATCATCCCGTCATGACCCCCTTCGTTCCGGCTGCAGTTCCGTGCGCCGTCGCACAGCCGGCGCTGCCTTGCCCCGCCACGTCCAGCGCTCCCCGGTTCAGGGTCACCGGGGATCAGTCATGGGACGGCTTGAAGTCCCTGCGGGGTAACTGACCGTGGAACCACAAGGCGCACGCCACATGAGCCAGGACGGCAAAGGTCCCGGCCGCAGGACCGTACTGCTGGCCGCGGTGCTCACGCTGTCAGCTGCCGTACCGGATCTCCAGCCCGACCGGCGGCGGGCGGCTGACGCTGCAGAAACGGTCACGGAACCGTCAAGCGTTCCCTCACACGCGCCCGCCCGGATTGTCGACGTAAACCCGGACGATTCCTCGCCCCTCCCCGCCTCAATGCCGTCCGTGCCGTCCCGGGCCGACATTGTCGCCGCGTACGGAAAGCACCAGGCCCACTACTGGGGACTGGAAGCGCCCGGCGTCCTGACAAGGCTTCCACCCGCTTCACAGGGCATCTCGCTGACCTTTGACTTTTGCGGCGGACCGGGCGGCAGCGGCTATGACCAAGCGCTGCTGGACACCCTCCGCCAGAGGCACATCCCTGCCACGCTCTTCCTGAACTCGCGGTGGATTACCGCCAACCCCTCCACAGCACGGCAGTTGGCAGCGGACCCGCTGTTCGAACTGGCCAACCACGGAACATCGCACAAGCCGCTGTCCACCACTGGAAACAACGCCTACGGGATCCCCGGGACAAAGAACGCCGGAGAAGTCTATGACGAGGTCATGCCCAACGACCTGTCGCTGGCCGGGATCACCGGCGCCCGTCCCCGTTACTTCCGCCCCGGCACCGCCTACATGGACGACGTCGCTGCAGACATCCTCCATGCCCTGGGTGTCAGGCCTGCGGGCTTCAGCATCAACGGCGACGGCGGCGCCACCTACCCTGCCGCCGTCGTCGCCAAGGAAATCGGCAAGGCCAGGCCGGGGGACGTGGTGATCTGCCACGGCAACCACCCGAACGGCGGAACGGCTGAGGGCGTGGCCCACGCCATCGACAAACTGCTGGCGGCAGGCATGTCCTTCACCCACCTGCCCTGACCACCGCTGCTTCGGACGCTGGCGGCCCCACCGCTGATCCGTTACGTTGGCAGGGACGCCCGCATCCACCGGTCCGGCAGGACCGCGCGGGCAACAGTTGCACGCTGACGTTAGGAACCCCGAATGCCGGAACAGCACGAAGCCCCATCACTCGGCTGGGTCCCGGCCTGGGCCGACCTGCAGGGCCGCTCCGCCGAGCCGGCCGGCGCCGGGTTCATCCTGGACGCGGTCCCCGGTGCCCCCGCTGAAGGGGCGGAGTACGTGGCAAGCTGGCCCGGCCCGGACTGGGAAGAGCTTGCCGGCACGGCGGCAGCCAGGCCCGGGGCGCGGCTGACCCTGATCGTCGCCACAGCCGCAGCGCAGGCGCCCGCCCCGCCTGGATTCTCCCCCGCCGCCGAGAGGATTCTGCTGAACGCCCCGACATCCCAGCTGGACACCGGCGTCGACCTGCCCGAGAATTCCCAGGTGGCCCTGGCACCCATGGACAGCTACGACGCCGTCGAAATCACTGTCTTTGACCACCCGGTGGCCAGGGGCCGCGTCCAGGTGCGGGACGAAGCTGCCGCCGTCACCATCCTCGAAGTCCCGGAGGGCCCGGACAAAGAAGTCTTCACGCGGGCCCTGTTCGCGGCCATGGCTGAAGAAGCGTTCCTGCATGGCGCCGCGCACCTGCACATGGTGGTTGAACCGGATGCGGCCGCCGGCTTCCAGGAGTCCGGCTGGACCACCGCAGGCCGCGTCCTGGGTTACGCCACGGCATAACGACGGCGGCGAGCGCCTAGTCCGGCCGTCCCACCACCACCTGCGCCGGGCTGTGCGTGAGGTAACCATTCGCCCACGAGAACAGGGCCCGGATTTTCTGCTGGAATCCGGGCAGCAGGGCGAGGTGCACCGCGAGCCAGGACACGAATGCCAGCGGCCCCTGCAGTTGCAGCCGCCGGCGCCCCAGCTCCGCCACCGCGGCGCCCCGGCCCACCATGGCCATGTATCCCTTATCCCAGTAGCGGAACGGCTCCCGCGTGCCGCCGGTCAGGTCGGCATGGATGTTGCGCGCAGCCCATTTGCCCGATTGCTGGGCCACCGAGCCGAGCTGTGGCAATCTATCGCCGGCGGCATCGGTGATGTTGGCGGAGTCACCCAGCACGTAGACGCCTTCGAAGCCGGAAACCGTCAGGTCCGGTTGGACATCCACGCGCCCGCCCCGGCCCTGCGGCAGCCCGGACTCCGCGATGATCCGGCCCGCCTGGAGTCCACCGGCCCACACCACGATCCTGGCAGGAATAACCGTCCCGTCCTTGAGCGTCACACCGTCAGGCCTCACCTCGCCCACGGCCTGGCCCATGTGCAACTGGACGCCGAGCTTGGTCAGTCGGTCCCGCGCGTAAGCCTGGGATTTCTCCGAGAAGGCAGCCAGGACGTTGGGAACCATATCCACCAAATGCACATGGCAGCGTGCGGCCAGCCCCGGAGAAAAATACTTTGGCACCACGTATTTGACGTTCTCGGCCAGTGCCCCCGCGGTCTCCACACCCGTGGGGCCGCCGCCCACCACGATCACGTCGGCCCCGACGGCCGGCTCCCGGTCGGCCTCGTCCAGCACTGCCGTGATGGCCACGCTGAGGCGGGTGGCGTCTGCCACCGAGTACAGCGGGTAGGCGTGTTCGTCAGCGCCCGGCGTGTTGAAGTAATTTGGTACCGCGCCGGTGGCGACCACCAGCGCACGGGCCCGGTAGCTGGATCCATCACGGGTTGTCACCGTGCGGTTGGCAGCATCGATGGCTGTCACCTCCGCAGTCAGGACCCGCACGCTGTTGATGCGCCGGAATTCGGAGCGGAGTGGCCGGGTGACCGCTGAGACGCCGATCTGGGACGCGGCGACCTGGTAGAGCAGCGGCTGGAACTGCTGGTAGTTGTTCGTATCCAGCAGCAGCACCCGGATACCCTTGCGGCCCAACTCCTCGGCTGCCGACTTTCCGGCGAAACCGCCGCCAACCACAATCACCTGGTATGAATCGTCCATTCGAGCAACATACCCCTCCCCGCCTACGAGTAACAGGGACTCCGGGCACGGGCCTCCGGAAGGACGCGGCCGGCCGACCAGCCCGGGAGCGCCCAGGACCTTCAGGAGCCGGCACCTAAGATGGCGGCATGGAAGACGAACCCCTGGCGGACATTGCGGACAGGCTCTACGCCGGGGACCTCGACGGTTTCATTGCGGCCCGCGCTGCCGCGGCCAAGGAGGCTGCGGGGCAGGACAAAAAGTTGGCTGCGGCGGTCCGGGCGCTGGCGAAACCGTCCGTGGCCGCGTGGGCGGTTAATATGCTGGCCCGGCAACGGCCTGGCGTCCTGGCTGACCTGGCCGTCCTTGGGGAAAGGATGCGCTCAGCGCAGGAATCGCTGGATGCCGGCGCCCTCCGTGCGCTGGCACGCGAGCGCCGCACCCTGCTGGCTGCCGCCGTCGACACCGCACGGACCGTCGCTGCGGAGCAGGGGCGCCCCATCAGCGGCCCCATGGCCGCGGACGTGGAGGAGACCCTGCGGGCGCTGACCGCAGACGAAGGAGCAGCCGCGGCCGTTGCGAGCGGCCGCCTGCTGAAGGCCCTGACCGCCGATGGCGTCAACCAGGTGGACCTGGCCGGAGCGGTGGCGCTGCCCGGAATGCTGCCCGCAGTGCCGTCTTCCCCCAGGCCATCGCCGTCCCCGGCTGCACCGGACACAACGGCAGCAAAGACGCGGACGACGCCGCAACGCACCTCCCAGCCCAAGCCCGCCAAACCCCGCCTTGAGGCCGTGCGCCAAACTCCCCGGCCGGCGTCGCCCCCGGCGCTGGAACGGGCCAAGGCTGCCCATGCCCAGGCCAGGGCCGCCGAGGAAGAAGCCGTCCGGCGTTCGGCGGACCTGCAGGCGGAGGCCGAGGAGGCACGAACCGAGATCGCGGAACTGCGCCAGGAGACGGCCCTGCTCCGGGAGAGGCTGAAGGCCGCCGAGGAACGGCTGGAGATGGTCCGCAGGAAACTGTCCGGCATGGACGCCGAAGCCAAGCAGGCGGCCCGAGCCGCCGACAAGGCGCGCCGTGCCGCCATGCTGGCGCATGAACGCGTGCTGCGCCTGGGCAGCAACTGACCAGGAGGCACCCAGAGCCGTTGCCGGTCATCAACTGTGGATCACGGCCCCGCCTCCGGAATGGTCTGGTTCGCACCGCTTGGACGACATGCGCCCGCGGGGACAGCCGCGGCGGGCGTTCCTTTGTAACGTGGACACCAGCCGCACAGCCCGGCGTTCACGAGCTTGAAGGAACCCTGCAATGACAAGGTCACACCGGACACCGAAGCATGAGCCCGAAACAAGCGTTGAGCTGAACCCATTGTTCAGCCGGGCGGGTGAATCCACCCTCTTCCCCCGTTTCACGATGCCCGAGGGCGAATCCCTGCCCTCCACCGCCTACCAGGTGGTCCACGACGAGGCAATGCTGGACGGCAACTCGCGGCTGAACCTGGCAACGTTCGTGGGGACGTGGATGGAACGCGAGGCCTCACAGCTCTACGCGGAAACCTTCGACAAGAACATGATCGACAAGGACGAGTACCCGCAGACGGCGCTCATCGAGACCCGGTGCTGGCGGATGCTTGCGGACCTGTGGAACGCGCCGGATCCGGCGAAGACCGTGGGTACCTCCACCATCGGTTCCTCCGAGGCGTGCATGCTCGGCGGCCTGGCCCTGAAGCGCCGGTGGCAGCATCGTCGGCGCGCAGCCGGACAGCCGACGGACAAACCCAACATCGTGCTCAGTTCAGCCGTCCAGGTGTGCTGGGAAAAGTTCTGCAACTACTGGGAAGTGGAAGCGCGCTTCGTTCCCGTGTCAGCGGAACACCCCAAGCTGGACGGCCATGACCTGGAGCGGTACGTGGACGAGAACACCATTGGGGTGGTGGCCATCATGGGCGTCACGTACACAGGGGCCTACGAGTCCGTGGCGGGAATCTCCGCGGCCTTGGACGCCATCCAGGCAAACCGCGGCCTGGACATCCCCATCCATGTCGACGGTGCATCCGGGGCCATGATCGCGCCCTTCCTGCAGCCGGAGCTTGACTGGGATTTCCGGCTCCCCCGCGTAGCCTCCATCAACACCTCCGGCCACAAATACGGGCTGGTGTATCCGGGCCTCGGCTGGATCGTGTGGCGGGACGAGGAAGCGCTGCCCGAGGACCTCATCTTCCATGTCAGCTACTTGGGCGGGGACATGCCCACCTTCGCCTTGAACTTTTCCCGGCCCGGCGCCCAGGTGCTTCTGCAGTACTACCTGTTCCTTCGGCTTGGCTTCGCCGGCTACAAGTCCGTGCAGGCGACCTCCCGCGACGTCGCGCTCTACCTCTCCCGGGAGATCGGCGCCATGGAAGCTTTCACCCTGTGGAGTGACGGCTCCGACATCCCGGTCTTCGCCTGGCAACTCGCCGAAGGCCACACCAAGAACTGGAACCTCCACCACCTGTCCGAGCGGCTCAGGATGAACGGATGGCTTGTCCCGGCCTACCCGCTGCCCGAGGGACTCAGCGACACCACCGTGCAACGGATCGTGGTCCGCAACGGCTTCACCCGCGACCTCGCCGCCAGCTTCCTGGACGACCTCAAGAAAGAAGTCGCCTACCTGGACGCACTGACTTCGCCCATGCCCTCGGAGGGGCAGACGCCCGCCTTCCACCACTAGCAACCGGGAGCACGAGCCATGTGCCGATTGTTCGGGCTGCATGCCGGTCCGCGGACCGTCCGGGCGACATTTTGGCTGCTGGACGCCCCGGACAGCCTCACTGAACAAAGCCGGCGGGAGCCCGATGGTGCGGGCATCGGGACCTTCGACGCGGATGGCCGGGCCAGGCTGAGCAAACGGCCACTGGCAGCCTGGGAAGACCATGCGTTTGCCCGCGAAGCCCGGGAGCTGCGGAGCACCACGTTCCTGGCCCATGTCAGGTACGCGAGCACCGGTGCACGCACCGTGGCCAACACGCACCCGTTCGTGCAGGATGGGCGGCTCTTCGCCCACAACGGCGCCTTCACCGGCCTCGACCGCCTTGACCGCCACCTCGCCAGACTCGGCGTTGCGGACCTGGTGCGGGGCCAAACGGACAGTGAGCGGCTGTTCGCCCTCATCACGGCGCATGCCCGCACGTCAGGCGGCGACATCGGGCAAAGCATCCTCCGGGCCGTCGAGTGGATCTCGGCGGAGTTGCCCGTCTACAGCCTGAACCTCATCCTCACCACTGCCACCGACCTCTGGGCGCTCCGGTACCCGGCCAGCCACGAGTTGTACGTCCTGGAGCGGAACCCGGCCGCCGAACCGGCCCCGGCTGCACCGCTGGATGCCCGAAGCCGGCGGATCCATTCCCGGAGCACCGATCTGTCAGTGTCTCCGCACGTCGTCTTGGCCACCGAACCGATGGACCACAATCCGCGCTGGCGGGCCATGGGGCCCGGAGAGCTGCTCCATGTGGGCCCGTCGCTGGCGGTAACCTCCACTTTCCCGCTCCCGGTGGATCCTGCACACCTGCTGACCCTGGCCGACCTTGAACCAGCAGCTGCAGCGTCCCAAAAGCCGTGATGGCCGCCGGCGCCCAGGCCTGGACGCTCCCCCGGTTCCGGGCCGGATGGCAACACGCGGGCCGGATTCCAAAGAATGTCAGACCCCGGTTGCACACTGGATTCATGGAGAACCAAGCCGTACAGGAATTTCACGTCACCTACTACGACGCTGATTGCGGCCGTGCCCGCGCCGAGGTCTTCGACACCCTGGTGGAAGCCGAGCGTTTTGCCAGCAGGCAGTGCACGGGCGAGGACAGCTGGGCCGTGGTGGATGCCGTCACCGTGGAGCACGTCAGAATCGCTGCCTGACCGCCTGGCAGCGGGAACACGCAATGCAGTGATCCCGGGACCGGACCGCCGGCCGCGTTAAAGGCGTCAGCCCATGCGGCCTGGCGGTTGCCGGCAGCATGGGCTGACGTTGGAGTGGCGGGAGTCCACCGGCCGGGTGTGGCCGTGGGCCGCCGTCGCGGGTCTGTGGAACCCGCGGGCTTACTGGAAGTCGGAAACGGCGGGATCCGGTCCGATGCGGCCCTCGCCGCGGTCAGTCCGGTCCAGTGCGTTGATTGCCTCGACGTCGTCGGCGTCCAGGGAGACCTCAAGGGCTGCGAAGTTCTCCTTGATGCGGGACTCGGTCACCGACTTGGGGATGACCACATTGCCGATCGCGAGGTGCCAGGCGATGACAACCTGCGCCGGGGTGGCCTGGTGCTTGGCCGCGATGGACGCCACGGCAGGGTCCTCCAGCAGCTCGCCGCCCTGGCCCAGCGGGGACCACGCCTGGGTCAGGATGCCCTTGTCGGCACCAAACGCCCTCAGCTCACGCTGGCTGAAGTACGGGTGAAGCTCGATCTGGTGAATGGCCGGAACCACTCCGGTTTCGTCGATAAGGCGCTGCAGGCCTTCGGCCGTGAAGTTGGAGACACCGATGGACTTGACCCGGCCGCGCTTCTGCAGCTCGATCAGCGCTTTCCAGGTATCGACGTACTTGTCCTGCTTGGGCTGCATCCAGTGGATGAGGTACAGGTCCAGGGTGTCCAGGCCAAGGCGGTCCATGGACTCCTCGAAGGCGGCGAGGGTCGACTCGTATCCCTGGTCCGCGTTCCACAGCTTGGTGGTAATGAAGATCTGCTCGGGCGAGAGGCCTGAGCTGGCGATGGCGCGGCCCACGCCTGCCTCGTTGCCGTAAATTTTTGCCGTATCGATGTGGCGGAAGCCGGCTTCGAAGGCCTGGCGGACAACCTTTTCAGCCACATCGTCCTCAACCTGCCACACACCGTAGCCGAGCTGGGGGATCGTGTTTCCGTCGTTGAAAGTCAAGGTAGGTGAAAGAGTCATAGGTTCATCCTGCCAAAGCCGCAGGCCCACACGGCCCTTTTTCCCGCCCTGTCAGCCAGACGCGTAACGGCAATATTCGTTCGTCTGACCGGGAATAATTTCGTGCCCAGGGCGGGACTATTCCCCGCGGAGCCGGCGTTCGGCGTCGTCAACCTGCTCGTGGACCGCCTCAGCCCGGCGACGGACGGACGCCGCCCCAACCGGCACCGGCCCCACGGCGAGCCGAAGCATGGCTGCCGCCTCCGCGGTGGTGGCCAGCGAGTTGCCCGCCTTGGACAAGGCGCGGTGCACATCCGCCAGTTCAGCCGGGATGTCCAGGCCATCACTGGGCGAACGGCGCTGGGCCTCCATGCACACTGCCCTGACCCGCTGCAGCAGGGCCGCGAGCTCGTTGGCAATCTCTACCAGTTCGCCGTACAGCTGGTCATCCTCCACCCCTTCGAGCACCTGGTGGAAGCGGTCCAAACCCCGGTGGAAGCGGTCGTGCGCGCGGCGCCACAACCCCTTGCCAAGTTCGGCATCATCTTTGCGCCCCTGCCTGGCGGCGCTGAAAAAGCCCAAGCGCAGCCTACAAGTACTGCCCGGGACCGTGGTCCGGGTCTTCACGCTGGTTGGGCGTGCCCTGCGCCGGCGGCCGTGCCCCGGCCGGTGCCCGCTGGGGCTCCCCGTTTTCACCGATGACGACGCCGGGCGCAATCATGGTGCCCGGCGGCAGCTGGCGAAGCTGCAGCTGTGCCGCAGCGTGTTCCCGGGCAGCGTTCTGTGCCGCGATGGCCGTCTGGATGCCATGGAACAGGCCCTCCAGCCAGCCCACCAGCTGGGCCTGGGCGATCCGGAGTTCAGCATCCGACGGGGTGGCATTGTCGGAGAACGGCAGGTTGATCCTGTCCAGTTCAGCCACCAGTTCGGGGGCGAGGCCGTCCTCGAGTTCCTTGATGGAACGCTTGTGGATGGCTGCCAGCCGGCCCCTCGCGGCGTCGTCCAGAGGTGCGGACTTTACCTCTTCCAGCAGCTGCCTGATCATGGTGCCGATCCGCATCACCTTGGCCGGCTCGTCAACGAGGTCGTGCAGGCTGCTGCGCTGCGGCCTTCCGTCCGTTGCCCGCGGAGCCTGGAGCGGCGACGGGTCGTCCTCGACGGGGGTGCCTTCTACCGGGAGGTCCTCAGCTGCCTGAGTGTCATTGGGATCGCTCATGCGTTCATACTCTCATGCGCCATCGGGCCCCGGGACACTCCCTGAACGCCTCCGGGGCCTTGTCCGCTGCGGGCTCAATCAGCAGCACCGGCCCTGCGGGTTGCGGTCCTGGCGGTCCGTGCGGTCCCGCCAGAATTCCCGCTCACCCAGGGGTGGTTCCTGGTGCCCGGAGGCCTTGTGGTGCTCCAGGTACTTGGCGTAGGCATCCGCACCCATGACACCACCCAGGTACCGCGCAAACCCGCGGAAGCCATTCGTAACCGCCGTGATTCCGGCGCTCATCAGTGTCCGCCCCGCCCAAGGCGGGCGTCGGCGGGCACCTTGTCCCACTCCGCGCCCAGCGCGCGCTCGGCGGCTGTTGGTACCAATCCGGCGGGGGCGAACACCCTGGAGGGCACGGCGGGGTCTTCGTTGTCCGTGGTGGCAGTCTCGGACGCCCGGTCCCGGAACGCCTTGGCTGTAGCCAGTACCGCCGTCGCGATCACGATGATGCTCAGCAGGACGAAAATGACTGACAGCCACCCTTGGATGGCGGTGTTTCGGACCACGGCCTCCATGGCTGCCACGGACTTGGCCGTGCCGAACTCCGTCTTGCCGTCGGCCAACGCCTTGCTGAACGCAGCGTTGTTGGCGAAGTACCCCACGGCCGGGACGGGCGAGAAGATCTTCTGGTAGCTGGCCGTAACGGTGACCACCGCGGCGAAGGCCAGCGGCAGGGCAACGATCCAGAGGTACTTGAAGGTGCCGCGTTTGGCGACGATGGCCAGGCAGACAGCCAGCGCAATGGCCGCCAGGAGCTGGTTGGCGATGCCGAACAGCGGGAACAGGGTGTTGATGCCGCCGAGCGGATCGGTAACGCCCATCAGCAGCACGGCACCCCACGCGGCGACCATGACGGCGGTGCAGAGCCAGGCACCCGGGCGCCACGAAGCCTCCTTGAATTTGGGGACGAAGTTTCCGACTGAGTCCTGCAGCATGAACCGGGCCACGCGGGTGCCGGCATCCACGGCGGTGAGGATGAAGAGCGCCTCGAACATGATGGCGAAGTGGTACCAGAAGGCCATCATGGCCGTCCCGCCCACGAACTGGTGCATGATGTGCGCCAGCCCCACGGCCAGGGTGGGTGCACCGCCGGTGCGGGAGACGATGCTTTGTTCGCCCACGTTGGCGGCGGTTTCGCTCAGCAGCCCGGGGGTGATGTTCACCCCGCTCAGGCCCAGGCTGTTGACCCAGGCCGCTGCGGTTTCCACGGTGCCGCCGGTCAGTGCCGCGGGTGCATTCATAGCGAAGTAGAGGCCGCGGTCGATCGAGATGGCTGCCACGAGCGCCATGATGGCCACGAAGGATTCCATCAGCATTCCGCCGTAACCGATGTACCGGGTTTGCCGTTCCTTTTCCACCAGTTTGGGGGTGGTGCCCGAGGAGATCAGGGCATGGAAACCGGACAACGCACCGCAGGCGATGGTGACGAACAGGAAGGGGAACAGCGCACCGGAGAAGACCGGCCCGTTCTCGCGGCCGGCGAACTCGCTGAAGGCAGGGACGGTGATTTCCGGGCGGACCACCACGATGGCCAGCGCGAGCATCACGATCACGCCGATCTTCATGAACGTGGAGAGGTAGTCGCGTGGAGCCAGCAGCAGCCAGACCGGCAGGATCGCGGCGATGAAGCCGTAAATGATGAGGCCCCAGGCGATGGTCACCTTGTCCAGGTGGAACACGGCGGCGCCCCATTCGGTGTGCGCGACCATGCCGCCGCCGATGATGGCGGCCATCAGCAGGACGAAGCCGATGATGGAGACCTCCATCACCTTGCCGGGCCGGAGGTAGCGCAGGTACACGCCCATGAACAGGGCGATGGGGATGGTCATGCCCACGGAGAAGACGCCCCACGGGCTTTCGCCCAGGGCATTGACGACGACGAGTGCCAGGATGGCCACGATGATCACCATGATGAGCAGGGTGGCAATGAGGGCGGCGGTGCCGCCGATGACGCCGAGTTCCTCGCGGGCCATCTGGCCAAGGGACCGGCCGCCGCGGCGCATGGAGAAGAACATCACCAGGTAGTCCTGGACCGCGCCGGCGAAGACGACGCCGACGATGATCCAGATGGTGCCGGGCAGGTAGCCCATCTGGGCCGCGATGACCGGGCCCACCAACGGCCCGGCGCCTGCGATGGCGGCGAAGTGGTGGCCGAAGAGCACGTTGCGGTCGGTCCGGACGTAGTCCTTGCCGTCGGCCTTGTACTCTGCCGGGGTGGCGCGGCGGTCGTCAGGCTTGGTGATGTAGCGTTCGATCACCTTGGAGTAGAAGCGGTAGCCGATCAGGTAGGTGCAGACGGAGGCGAACACGAACCAGATGGCGTTGACGGTTTCCCCGCGGACCACCGCCAGCATGAACCAGGCGACACCGCCCAGCAGGGCGATCGCCGCCCAGAGCGCGATCTTTCCCGGCGTCCATTTCCGGTCTTCGGCTTCGAGCGTTGCCTGGTCCACGGCGGGCGGGGGAAGGTCCGGGTCCGTCGCCAGCCCGCCCTCCGCCCGGGATCCGTTGTTCCGCTGGTCCGGTATTCCGGCCATGTCTCCTCCTTGAGAGTGTTCCCGCTTCTGCTAACCGGCACCCTACCAAGGCTCCGTCGGGCAGGAACGGCGGTGCGCGGCGCGCCTTGGGGCTGTGCGGTGAGCGGCGGCGAACCGGCGACGAACGAGCGGGAAACATGTGCCGGAAACGGGGTGGGCGGCTGCCGGCTCCGGTTCCTAACCCACGCTGCGCCGGGACATGGGCAGCCTGGCACGGGTGAGGGCCCACGCGAGCGCCGCCCCCGTCAACGGCACCGCCGCCACGAGGACGGACAGGTGCAGCCACGGGACTTCGACGGCGGTCCGCAGGTCCGTGGAGAGCGCCAGGAGGACGGCGGGCACGGTTCCAGCCAGTGTTCCCAGCACCACCCCGACGCCGCTGGTGAACAGTGCTTGGGACCCGGCCAGCGTCTTCCGCAACCGGGGCGCGGCGCCCACCCCGGCCAGCGTGGCATGGTCTGCGCGGGCGTCCGCCATTGACAGGCCGGTGGTGATCCCCGCAGCGCTGAAGGTGATGAGCGCACTGACGGCGACAATGACCCAGGTGGTCCACTGGCTGCCCTGGGAGATGCCCGGTTCAGCCCGGAAGGTCATGCCCGGCAGCCCGTAGACCGATGCCGCCGCGGCGGACGCCGCATCCGTTTCCGCCTCCGACGGGGCGCCGGCCAACTGGACCAGCAGGGCCGCTGGTTCCGGGTGCAAATCGAGCCGCTGCGCCGTGGCGGGTGACACGATGCCGTAATAGGGGACGGGAACCACCGGCTCGAGCACTGCCGCCGCGAGCGGCGTGCTGCTGACCGTGGACGGGACCGTGCCGGGCCCTTGTACCGCCGCCTCATGCGTCCGCACGTCCTGTGCCTGGAGCAGCACGTGTCCGCCGCTGACGAAAACCGGGTTGGTCACCACCATCCCGCCGGCGTTCAGCACGGCCAGGGCCTCTGGGGTGGCGTCCCGGCCGAGCACGGCGCGAATATCCTTTTCGCCGCCCACCAGCACCGTCCCGTCGTAGGACGACCGAAGGGCCATCGAGCCGCGGCACCGCCAATCACCCGGATCCGCCAGCCGCCCCTGCGGCGTTCGCGGACACGCGTTGGCCTCTGGCAGGGCCAGCGAATACTGCAGGCAGTTGGACGAGGACGTCCGGGCCGGCAGCCCGGGGCCGGCCTGGCCGTCCATGCAGGTGCGGGTGCTTTCCGGGGCGGTGATGGGGTGGCTCCATTCCACCGTGCCCAAAGCCCCGGCCACGGCAGCGGAAAGTGCGGACGCGTCCACGTGCACAGGCGGTTGCCTGCTGCCGCCACCCGTCGGCGGATCCACCACCAGGGGAAGCGACGCCTGGTTCTCCAGGCCTCCCCACCAGTGCGATTGCCGCATCCCGGCTTGTTGGCTGGCCGAGAGCACCATGGCGGCGCTGGCCAGCGCCGCTGCTGCAAGTACTGCGGCGACGGCGGGAACGCTCCGCCCCCGGTTCCTGGCCGAGTCCCGTGCCGCCATCCGGAGGGACAGGGTCATCCACTGCGTGCGGGAGGTGAGGCGGAGGACCAGCCAGCCGGTGACCATGACCAGGCCGGCAACGCCAAGCACGGCGCCGAGGATCAGGATCGTGACCACCAGGGGCAGCTCCGCGGCCCGCTGGTCGGGATCTGAGGTGGGCGTGCCCAGGACCCAGCCTGCCAGCAGGAGGACCGCCGCAGCCACCAGGGCCACGGCACCTGCAACAGTGGACCGCCGCGCCGTCGGAGCCGGTGCCCGCCCCGATTTCAACGCGCCAAATACCGCCTGGCGTGACACCTGCCGGGCCGGCACCAGGGCTGCAATAACGCAGGCCACCAGGCCCATGGCCGCGGCGGTCAAGGTCATGGGGACGTCCGGGTGCACGCCCGCCAGCCGGACGGATCCGGCCAGTCGGACCAGATGGACGACGACGGCAGCGCCTCCCAGCCCCACCGCGGCCCCCGCGGCAACAGCGATGCCGCCAAGCCACAGTCCGCCTGCGGTGACTACCGCGCGGATGGTGGGGCTTTCCGCCCCGGATGATGCCAGGAGTGCCAACTCCCGCACCTGCTGCTTGGCTCCCACGGCGAACGCGGCGCCGGCCAGCAGGCCAACTTCCAGGAGTGCGAGCGCGCCCACCAGGCCGAAGGTGGCGTAGACGGCCATCAGTGCCGAGGAGTCGTTGTGGGGCTGCGAACCCGGGACGACGCGCTGTTCGAGGGGCGGCGGGTCCAGGACCACGCTGCGGGACAGCACGGCCACGCCTTTGCTGTTGGCGTCCTTGATGTAGTCCCAGGTCACGGGCTCGGGCCCTACCAGGTAGTACGACACCGACAGATGGGTCTGCGGTCCGGCGGCAAGATTCGAGGGCACCTGGCGGGACTGCAGGTACAGGAAGCTGTTGCCGTCCGAGGCCCCGGCATCGCGAATGGTGCCGACGGGCACGAAGGTTCCTGCCGACGTCGTGATTTCCTGGCCGAAGGCGAGGTTGAAGCGGGCCATGAGCCCGGGTGAGGCGAGGACCTCCGCCGCGCCGTGCGGGGGCCGTCCGTCCAGGAGCGTGAACTTGCCGGCAAAGGCAGGATTGAGTGCGTCCACTTCCCTGCCCTGCAGTGCTACCAGGGCTTCCCCAACCCCTGTGGTCAGCTGCAGCTGGCGCTGTGGCAGGACCTGGTAGCCGGCCGGCAGGACATCGCGGGGGTCGGCCGGCTTGAAGTCCGGGTCGTAGCGGCCGGTACTGGAAGCCACCATGGCATCGTTCAGCGGGTCCTGGAGCGAGTCGGCGCCGGGAACCGGGAGGGCGCTGAACCGGGCCTGCGTTCGGCCGAGTTCGTAGTCCACGATTTCCGCGGGCGTCCGCTGGGAGCTCTGGTAAAGGGTGGCTGCACCTGTCATCCCGGCCACCGGCACCATGATCAGCAGGATGATCAGCAGGGACCGCCCCTTGTGGCGGGCGATGTCGCGGCGCGCGAGCCGCACGGCAACGCGAAGGCTGCTCCGGCGGCCATGGGGCGCCGGAGCCACGTCCAACGGCATCAGAGTCCGGCCTGGGTGAGGAGCATGGTGGGGTCGTGCATGGCGGTGGCCTGGTCGATGATCCGGCCATCCCTGAGGAAGACCACCCTGTCAGCCCAGGCGGCATGCCGCGCTTCATGGGTGACAAGCATGACGGCGGCACCGGCGTCGGCTCGGGACCGCAGGACCTCCATGACCCCCTGGCCGGTGGTGGAGTCCAGGGCCCCGGTGGGTTCGTCGGCCAGGATCAGCCGCCGTTGGCCCACGATGGCCCGGGCAATGGCCACGCGCTGCTGCTGGCCGCCGGACATCTGGTCCATGTACCGGGAGGCGAGCTCTGGTATCCCCACCTGCCGGAGCGCGTCGGCTGCCTGCCGGCGCGCCTTCCTGGCCGATGTCCCGTCCAGTTCCAGGGGCAGTGCCACGTTCTCCTCGGCCGTCAGCGTGGGAACCAGGTTGAAATCCTGGAACACGTACCCCACTGCGCGGCGGCGCAGCCGGGCCAGCTCGTTCAGGCCCAGCCCCGCCAGGGGCGTGGACTCCACGAAGACAGCGCCCGACGTCGGGCGGTCCAGGCCGCCGGCCAGGGCCAGCAGGGAGGACTTGCCGGAGCCCGAGGGGCCCATGACGGCCACGAACTCCCCCGCGCCGATGGTGAGGTCCACATCGCGAAGCGCGGCGACCGCCGTCGCGCCCGCACCGAAGGTCCTGCCGACTTTGGCGAGCTCAAGGACCTGCTGCGGCCCCTGGACGCTCACCGGCGGGCGTCCGCGTTCAGCGGGGAATCTTCCGTGGCCCCGTTGGATGCCTTCCGGGCAGTGGCCGCCGCGGCGGACTGTGCCTGCTGGACCATCCTGGCCTCGCAGAGGTCCAGCCAGCGGACCTCCGCTTCGGTTTGGAAGATCAGCGAGTCAAGCACCAGCAGCCAGGCGGTGTCCGCCGCGCGCTGGTTCGCCGCGGTGTCGCGGCGGGCCTTGGTGTAATCCTGCAAGGCCCTGATGGATGCCACGCGCTGGGCCTGGATGATGGCCTGGACGTCCACGCCGGGCAGCGTCACGGCGAGCGCGAGCTTGATGGCGAGCTCGTTGCGGGGCGGGTTGCTGCGTTCGACGGGCGCGGCGAACCAGCTGCGGACCTCGGCCTGGCCGGCCGGGGTGATGCTGTAGACGACGTGGCCCTCGCCGTCGTCGCCGTCCTTGGCCACCAGCGCATCACGTTCCAGCCGGTCCAGCGTGGTGTACACCTGCCCGATGTTCAAGGGCCAGGTGGCCCCTGTGCGGTTCTCGAACTCGACCCGCAGCTGGTAGCCGTAGCGCGGCTGGTCCTGCAGCAGGGCGAGGAGGCTGTGGCGTATGGACATTGTGCTCCCCCGGGCTGGCATCTACCGGTATGCACGAGCCCCCAAGACTCGTGCATACCGCGTATGGACCACACTAACGGGCAGAGCACGTTCCTGGCAATACTGAGTATCTAGCTCCCTACATGACCAGAAGGACCTTGCCCACATGGTCCCCACTGTCGAAATAGCTGTGGGCCGCACTGACCTGGTCCAGCGGAAAGGTCTTGGCAACGAGCGGGCGGATCCTGCCATCCACGATCAGCGGCCACACGGCGTCCCGGACGGCACTCATGATGGCCCCCTTCTCCGCCACGGGCCGGGGCCGCAACGCCGTGGCCACCACGGCCGCACGCTTCTTCAACAGCAGCCCCAGGTCCAGCTCCCCCTTGGTGCCGCCCTGCAGGCCGATCACCACCAGCCGGCCGTAGTCGGCCAGGGCATCCACATTCCGGGAAAGGTACTTGGCCCCCACGACGTCCAGGATGACATCGGCACCCTTGCCCTCATTTTGGCGGCGCAGGCTCTCGGGGAAGTCCTCTTCCTTGTAGTTGATGGCGATGTCCGCACCGAGGAACGCCTTGGCGGTGCCCACCTTCTCGTCCGTGCCTGCCGTAGCGGCAACCTTGGCGCCAAACGCCTTGGCCAACTGGATGGCCATGGTGCCGATTCCGCCCGTGGCACCGTGGATCAGGACCGTCTCACCCGGCTGCAACTGCGCTGTCATGACCAGGTTGGAATATACCGTCGCCGCCACCTCGGGCAGCGAGGCCGCAGTGACCAGGTCGACCCCGTCGGGCACGCGCAGCACCTGTTCGGCCGGGACCGCCACCTGCTGGGCGTAACCGCCGCCGGCCAGCAGGGCCACCACCTTGTCCCCCACCGAGAACGGCTTGCTGACGCCGGGGCCGAAACCTGAGATCCGGCCCGATACTTCCAGCCCGGGGATTTCGGAGGCACCGGGAGGCGGCGGATAGAAGCCGCGGCGCTGCTGCACGTCCGCCCGGTTCAAGCCGGCAGCCACCACATCGATCAGCACTTCGCCCTGGCCGGGTACCGGCGCATCCACGTCGCGGACTTCCAGCACTTCCGGGCCGCCCGGTTCTGAGATGTAGACGGCTTTCATGGACCTCTCCCGTTCCTGATTCAAATCCTGGCTGCAACCAGTGTGCACCGGACTCCTGCCCGCGGCCTGTTTTGTTGCAGGCAAGTGCCTATGAAACACTACTAGCTGAGGAAGGTTGTCCGAGCGGCCGAAGGAGCTGGTCTTGAAAACCAGTGTGCGGTAACCCCGTACCAAGAGTTCGAATCTCTTACCTTCCGCAAGGGAACCCCTGGCAGCCGGCACCGGCCGCCAGGGGTTTTTTGCTTTAAGTCCCCGTGCCCGGCCGTGTTGCCGGTACGTAAATTCTTTGGATAAAGCCGCCGCAAACACCTGGACGCAATGCTACTGGCGGGTATCGTTTGTGACTGCCGGCACACCCCCGGGTTGCCGGCGAGCATCACTCCCGCCACCAGCATCTCCGGAACGGGCTTGGGGAAAAGCCCGGGCCGGACGGTGGGGCGCTCCGCTGGGGAACGCCCCACCGAATGCACGCGCCAGCAACCTTGCGTTCATTCAGTGCTGTTGTCATGTGCCTGGACAACCAACAGGCCAGGCACATTCCTGCCCAGTCCGTTCCATGAAGCATGGACGCACCCACCGGACCACCCACCCGGTACTCCTCAATGAAAGTAAGAGCGGATGCATCAAACACCCTGGAAGTCAGCGCTCGGCGCAGCATTGTCAGCGGGGCTCATCGCAGCCCCGCTGGCTGCTGTTCCGGCGGCCGCGGAGGTCTCAGCCGCGGCCGGCACATCCCCCGTTGTCATCAACGAGGCCTACCTGAGCGGCGGCAGCAGCGGCGCCGCGTACAAGAACAAATTCGTGGAACTGTACAACAGCTCCAACGCGCCCGTCTCCCTGGACGGCTGGTCGGTACAGTACCGCTCCGCCACCGGAACGGCCGCTCCCAGCGCAGTCGCCGCATTGTCGGGGTCCATTCCCGCCAAGGGCTACTACCTGGTGCAGGGCGGGAGCAACGGCGCCAATGGTGCAGACCTGCCCGCACCGGACCTCGTGGCCGGGGCGCTCAACTTCGGCGGCAGCGGAGGCACCATTGTGCTCGCCAAGCAGCCCACCGCCGTCGGACTTCCCACCGGGTCCGCGGTGGAGCCCGCAGGCGTGGCCGACCTCCTGGGCTACGGCAGCTCCAACACGTTTGAGACCAAGGCCGCCGCGGCACCCGCTTCCAACACCGACGTGAAGAGCCTGAACCGGACCGGAGGCGCGGACAGCAACAGCAATGCCGCTGACTTCACGCTCAGCGCCGCCATCACCCCCACGTCCTCCGGCGGTACCGCACCGGACCCCACACCGGTCCCGGACCCGGTCGACAAAACCATCGCCGAAATTCAGGGCACCGGCGTCGAAAGCCCGCTGGCCGGAGCCGCCGTCACCACCAAGGGCAAGGTCACCGCGGCCTTTCCCACGGGCGGACTGAACGGCTACTACATCCAGACCCCCGGCACGGGCGGCGACCTGAGCGCCACCAACCACTCCGCCTCCGACGGCATCTTCGTCTTCTCGCCCGCCACGGTGGGATCGGTCCAGGCCGGAGACTATGTCCAGGTCACGGGCACGGTTGCCGAGTACTACGGGATGACCCAGCTGAATGTCACGGCGGCCACCGGCCTCACCAAACTGTCCGAGGCCGCACCCGAGGTCAAGCCCACCGTCTTCACGCTTCCGGCCGGCGAGGCCTTCCGCGAGTCGCTGGAAGGCATGCTGCTGGCACCCCAGGGCCCCATGACCGTCAGTGACAACTACAGCCTGAACCAGTACGGCGAGATCGGCCTGGCCGGCGGCACCACCGCGCTGGAACAGCCCACCGCCGTGGCACCCTACGGCTCGGCAGAGTACGCCGCCGTCGTGGCTGACAACGCCGCCCGCGGCATCAAGCTCGACGACGGGTCCAGCACCAACTTCCTCAAGGACGCCACCACCAAGGCCGAAGTGCTGCCCTACCTCACCACCGCCGATCCGGTCCGGGTGGGCTCACCCGTCAGCTTCACCACCAACGTGGTGCTGGGCTACGCCAACAACTCCTGGAAGTTCCAGCCGCTGACCCACCTGACGGAGGCCAACAAGGCCACCGTCCAGCCGGCCCGCTTCGGCGCCACCCGCACCGAGGCCCCCGCGGCCGTGGGCGGCAACCTGAAGCTCGCCTCCTTCAACGTGCTGAATTACTTCCCCACCACCGGTGACCAAATCGCCGGCTGCAAGTTCTACACCGACCGCGCAGGCAACCCCATCACCGTCAGCGGCGGCTGCAACGTCCGCGGCGCCGCCAACGCCGAGAACTTCAAACGCCAGCAGGACAAGATCGTGGCCGCCATCTCCAAGTCCGGCGCCGACGTCGTCACCCTGATGGAGGTGGAGAACTCCGCACAGTTCGGCAAGAACCGGGACGACGCCCTGGCCAAGCTGGTGGAGGCCCTTAACATCCCCACCCCAGGCATCTGGGACTACGTCCGCACCCCCGCGAACGCACCCCCGCTGGCCGACGAGGACATGATCCGCACAGCGTTCATCTTCAAGAAGGCCGCCGCCGAGCCGGTGGGCGAATCCATCATCCACAACGACACGGTCGCCTTCGCCAGCGCCCGCAAGCCGCTGGCCCAGGTTTTCAAGCCCGTAGGCGCGCCTGATGACAAGAAGTTCATCGCGATCGCGAACCACTTCAAATCCAAGGGCTCGGCAGCCACACCGGACGACACCGACAAGGGCCAGGGAAATTCAAACCTCGCCCGTACCGCCCAGGCGCAGTCCCTGCTGGCCTTCGCCGACGAGCTGCAGAAGTCCAAGACCACCGACAAGGTGTTCCTGATCGGCGACTTCAACTCGTACGGCAAGGAAGACCCGATCAACGTCCTCACCGGCGCAGGGTACGTCAACCAGGACGACAAGGCCAGGAATGCCGACGGCACGGCCAAGCACTCGTACCTCTTCGGCGGCCTGGTGGGCTCCCTGGACCACATCCTCGCCTCCCCGGCGGCCAACGCGGTGGTCACCGGTGCGGACATCTGGAACATCAACTCGGTGGAATCCGTGGCGCTGGAGTACAGCCGCTACAACAACAACGTCACCGACTACTACGCACCAAACCAGTTCCGCGCCAGCGACCACGACCCCGTGGTGGTGGGCCTGGACCTCCCGGCAGCTCCAGCCACCGTTGACCTGAACCTCCTGAACATCAACGACTTCCACGGGAGGATCGATTCCAACACCGTGCAGGTCGCCGGGACCATCGAGAAGCTCCGCGCCGCGGCAGCTCCGGGTGCCACGGCCTTCCTGTCGGCCGGGGACAACATCGGCGCCTCGCTGTTCGCGTCCGCGGTCGCCAAGGACCAGCCCACCATCGATGTCTTGAACGCCTTGGAGCTGAAAACGTCCGCCGTGGGCAACCACGAGTTCGACGGCGGCTGGGCGGACCTGCGCGACCGCGTCATCGCGGGCGGCGCCAACGCGAAGTTCCCCTACCTGGGCGCGAACGTCTACAAGAAGGGCACCACCGAGCCGGTCCTGCCGGAGTACACGGTGCTGGACCTGAACGGCATCAAGGTTGCCGTGATCGGCACCGTCACCCAGGAAGTCCCCTCCCTGGTGACTCCCGCCGGCATCGCCGACCTCGACTTCGGCGACCCGGTGGACGCCATCAACCGGGTGGCCGCCAGGATCACGGCGGAGAAGCTGGCGGACGTGATCATCGTTGAGGACCACGACGGCGCCGGGTCGGGGGTGGCGGAAGGCGCCACGCTGGAGCAGGAAGTGGCAGCCGGCGGGCCTTTCGCCAAGCTGGTCACCGAAACCTCCCCCGAGGTGGATGCGATCTTCACGGGCCACACCCACAAGGAGTACGCCTGGGACGCCCCGGTGCTGGGCGCCGCGGGCAAGACCCGGCCGATCGTGCAGACCGGCAACTACGGTGAGAACGTGGGCCAGATCCAGCTGACCGTGGACACGGCCACCAAGCAGGTGACCGGGTACAAGGCCGGGAACGTCAAGCGCACCACTGACGCCGCCGCCGGCCTGGTCGCTGCCTACCCGCGCGTGGCCGCCGTCGACGCCATCGTCAAGAAGGCCCTTGCGGACGCGTCCGTGGTTGGCAACCAGCCCATCGGCTCGGTCACCAAGGACATCACCACGGCGTTCACCACCGACGCCACCGGTGGTGCCAAGCGCGATGACCGCGGCAGCGAATCCACCCTGGGCAATCTGGTGGCCGACTCCCTGCTCTCTTCCCTGCAGCCGGCCGAGCTTGGCGGTGCGGAGATCGGCGTCGTCAATCCCGGCGGCCTGCGCAACGAGCTGTACTACGCACCGGACGGCACCATCACCTACGCCGAGGCCAATGCGGTCCTGCCGTTCGTGAACAACCTGTGGACCACGTCCCTGACCGGTGCGCAGTTCAAGACGCTGCTCGAACAGCAGTGGCAAACCAACGCCGACGGCACGGTTCCCAGCCGGGCCTACCTGCAGCTGGGCCTGTCAAAGAACGTCAACTACACCTACGACGCCGCCCGCCCGGCCGGTGACCGGATCACGTCAGTGCGGGTGAACGGCGACCTGCTGGACCCGGCCAAGTCCTACCGGGTGGGAACCTTCAGCTTCCTGGCCACCGGCGGAGACAACTTCCGGATCTTCACCGAAGGCACCAACACCCGCGATTCCGGGCTGGTGGACCGGGATGCCTGGATCGGGTACCTCCAGAAGAGCAGCCCGGTGTCCCCCGACTTCGCCCGGCGTTCGGTGGCTGTCACCAACACCACTGCCGACGGGGTCAAGCCGGGAGAGCCCATCACGTTGACGGTCTCCAAGCTTGACCTGACGTCGCTGGGCAGCCCGGTGAACACGGCACTGGCGGCCTCGTTCACGGACTCCGCCGGCACGGTGACCCAGCTGGGCACGGTCCCGGTCGCCGCCGGGGCCGCCGCCGTGAACCTTGCCGTGCCGGCCGGCGCTGCAGCGGGGACGGGCACCCTGGTGCTCACCGCCGTCGAATCCGGCACGGTGGTCAGGACTGCGGTCCTGGTTGCGGCGGACACTCCGTCGCAGCCGGTCTGCGTCCCGCCGGTCAAGCCCACCCGGCCCGCGGACCTTGAGGGCCAGGCGAACTACGGCCAGGCCATGGCCGCGTACCGCGCCTGCCTGCGGGGCTAACACCACTGGATGCGCCATCACTTCCGGTTCCCTTCCTACGGTTTGGGGGCGGAAGTGATGGCGCATCGGTGTTCAAGCCCTGGCCGGGTTATCCCCTGTTGAGGATGGCCGCCGCGATTTCGTCCGCATCGCGGAGGGTGCGCTGGCCGCTGCGGTAGGCGGGGCCGTCCTCCTGGAAAGCTTCGGCGGCGATGGCGGTGCCCCATTGTGCCGACGACAGCTGCAATCCCAGGACGAACAAGCCCTCCGTCACCGACCCGTTGGCCCCCACCGGCCGGTACGGGTGGGGCTCCACGTCCAGTCCGGTGGACTCCACCGGGGCGCCTTCGGCAGTCATCATCAGTTTGGAGCGCACCAGCCCGGCCGCCAGCAGCTGTTCCAGGACCGGGGACTCGTTGGCTGACACCCGGTTGCCGGGGGCCAGCGCTTCCACCATGGTCCGCGCCGTCGCGGGGGGCCCGGAAACCCACGGTGAGGAAGCGGCAAACCGGGCCGCCTTCCGGTCCACGCCGAATTTGGGGTCCGGCCCAACGAAGCTGACCACCCCGGCCCGGGCCAGCGCGGCGAGCTGTTCGGATCGCAATGCCGGCGGCCCGCTGGCCAGGCCTTCCACGAAGGACTCGAACCAGCCGCGCAGTCCGGCCACCCAGGATTCGTCGGTGATGCCGCCGTCGGCCACTGCCGTTTTGAGGACGGCGCGTCCATGGTGCAGGGCGCCGATGGCCATCTTGACCGGATCGTCCTCGCCGAGCGCGGAACGGCGTGCGTCGTCGAGCAGGAATTCCACCACGGCGGCGTCGTGCTCGGCCCGGGAACCAAACGAACGGCCCGCCAGCGGAGCGGCCAGTCCCAGCAGGTCCAGGCGGTGCCTGGGGCCGACGTGGACGGCAAGGACGTTGTCCACGCCGTCCTCCCATTTCACGGCGCTGTGCGCATGCGGCTGCAGGGCTTCCTCGAGCGCGGCAAGGAATGCCGGCGCGTCCGGGACCGCTCCCGGCTGCGAGCGCACCAGCGTGGAGTAGTAGGCCCACAGGGTGTCACGGTGCAGCAAGGGCCACAGGTCGTGGTCGAAGGAGGGCCGGATTCCTGCCTTGGCCAACCGCCCGATCGCGGCCTCGGTGAGGTAGCGCAGCCTGACGGAGGGGGCGTAGTAGCCGTCCAGGGCGGCCTTGGCGCGGTACGGGGTGCCGCGTCGGGAGGCCGCGATGATCAAAGGCTCCTGGCCGGAGGGTTCGTACTCGAGCCGGTTGCCGGTGGACACGAATTTTCCGCCGCGGCCTTCGGTGAGCTGTCCCATGGTGTCAAAGAAGTTCAGTCCCATGCCGCGGACCAGGACAGGTTCGCCGGCCGGGATCCGGGACCAGTCCACATCCGCGGGCGCGGCGGGCGGAAAGTATTGCAAACCCAGCCGCGCGGCCGAATCCAGGAGGTCGCGCTGTTCCGGGTTCAGGCGGGACGGGATGTGCCCCAGGGCGAGCACCACGGAGTTGGCCCTGATGCTCTCCCCGGTGGCCAGTCCGACGTCGAACATTCCGTCCCCGGTGGGGCGCGCCCACAGCGCGGACGTTTCGTGGAATTCGATGGTGACGCCGTCGGGGGCCTTGGCGAGCACGTCCGCCAGGGTGCTGCGAAGATACCGGCCGTACAGGGCACGGCTGGGGAAGTCCCGCGAACCCAGCACCGCGATTTCGGCCCGTTCGTCATCGGTGAGCGACGGCAGCGGATCCCTCTGCTGCCTCAGCCGCCATTCATCGAACGTGGTACCGGCAACCGGCGCCGGCAGCGACGGGTCCTGGGGAATCAGCGTGGGATAGAACGACTGGGTATTCATCAGGAACAGCCGGGACTGGTCCGGCTGCCAGACATGGCCTGGGCCTGCCGGATACGGGTCCACGACGTCGATTCGCAGCCGCACGGGGCGCCCCGCCGCGGCCGTGTGGGCGAGCAGCCGCTCCAGCACACTGGTGCCCCGGGGGCCGGCGCCGATGATGACGGCCCGGATGCTCTGCGATAATTCCACGCCATCCAGCGTACGGGCTCAAGGCAACCGGCGCCCCGCACGCTTGACTTGCCAGCCTCGGGGGATGTTGTTTGGATGGGGCGCATGACCACCACAGCAGCTGATCAAGCGTCCGTTCCCGGTCCTGGCCGGGACACCACCGCTACCCCGTCCCCGGGCTCCGCTCCCGAACCAGTCGACGAGAATGTCTGGCTGGAGGACATCTACGGCGAGGAGCAGCTGGCCTGGGTCAAAGAGCAGAACTCCCGCACCGAGGACCTGCTCGAGGGCGCTGACTACACGGACCTGGAAGCGGGCATCCTCGAAGTCCTGGATTCCACCGACCGGATCGCCATGGTGGGCAAGCGCGGCGACTGGTACTACAACTTCTGGAAGGACCGGCAGAACCCCAAGGGCCTCTGGCGCCGCACCACGTGGGAGAGCTACTGCACCGATTCCCCGGAGTGGGACGTCCTGCTGGACATCGATGCACTGGCCAAGGCTGAGGGCGAAGAGTGGGTGTTCCACGGCGCCACGTTCCTGCGTCCGGCCGCGGGCGAGCCCTACCGGCTGGCCCTGCTGGCCCTCTCCCCCGACGGCGGCGACGCGAACCGGTACCGCGAGTTCGACGTCGAAGCACGCGGCTTCGTGGATCCGGCGGAGGGCGGATTCGACCTCCCGACCGCCAAAGGCAACGTGTCCTGGCTGGACGCGGACACCCTGCTGGTTGCCTCCACCGCAAACGGCCTGCCCAGGACGGCGTCCTCGTACGCCCGGACCGCGGTGACCCTCAGGCGCGGCGGTTCCCTGGCCGGCGCCCCACGCCTGTTCGAGGTGCCCGAGGACCACATGATGGCCATCGTGGCGCACGATTCCACCCCTGGCTTTGAGCGCACCTTCGCGGTGGACTACATCGACTTCTTCAACCGCACCAACCTGGCGCTGCGGGGCGACGAGTGGGTGCCGATCGACGTGCCCACGGACGTCAACGTGAGCGCCCACCGCGAATGGCTGCTCTTCCGTCCGCAGCAGGACTGGACCGTGGACGGCACCACGTACCCGTCCGGGGCCCTGCTAGCGGCCGGGTTCGAGGACTACCTCGCGGGCAACCGGCAACTCACGGTCCTGTTCACGCCCGATGCCCACACCTCGCTGCAGTCCTGGAGCTGGACCCGCAACTTCCTGCTGCTCAACCTGCTCAGGGACGTTTCCTCCGAGATCCGGGTGCTGGATCCCTCCCGGCCGGCCGACGGCGGCTGGGCGGCCACGCCCCTGGACGCGTGCCCGCCGCTGCACGACGTGAACGCCTACGCCGTGGACGACGAGGACGACGAACCGGCCAACGGCGGCGCAGGCGATGACTTTTGGCTCATCGCCACGGGCTTCACCACCCCCACCACCCTCATGCGTGGCACCCTGGAGCGGAGCGCCCCGGACAGGGCGGGCGACGGAGCGCCCGGCGTGGTGAGCCGGCACGCCGCCATCAAGGCCTCGCCGTCGTTCTTCGCTGACGGCGACTATGAGGTGGAGCAGCACTTCGCCGTGTCCGACGACGGCACCCGGGTCCCGTATTTCCAGGTAGCCCCGCGCGGGCTGGCCTTGGACGGGCAGAACCCCACCCAGCTCTCCGGCTACGGCGGGTTTGAGGTCTCCCGGACGCCCGCGTACAGCGGCACGGTCGGCAGGGCCTGGCTGGAGCGGCGGACGGCTTTGTCGGACGGCAGCGACGGGAGGGCGCCGCACTCGCGCGGCGGGGTGTACGTGGTGGCGAACATCCGCGGCGGCGGCGAGTACGGGCCGGCCTGGCACCGTGCCGCACTGAAGGAAAACCGGCACAAGGCCTACCAGGACTTCGCAGCGGTGGCCCGGGACCTGATCTCACGCGGAGTGACCTCTCCGCGGCGGCTCGGTTGCGTGGGCGGCTCCAACGGCGGCCTGCTGGTGGGGAACATGCTCACCCGGTATCCGGAACTTTTCAGGGCGGTCTCCTGCGGTGTGCCGCTGCTGGACATGCGCCGCTACACCAAGCTGTCCGCCGGGCACTCCTGGATCGCCGAATACGGCGACCCGGATGTTCCCGAGCAGTGGGAGTACATCAGGACCTTTTCGCCGTACCACCTGCTCAAGGACGCGGTGGAGTACCCGGAAACCTTCATTTGGACGGCCACCTCGGACGACCGGGTGGGCCCGGTCCAGGCCCGGAAGATGGCCGCCCGGATGCTGGCAATGGGGATCCCGAACGTGTGGTTCCACGAAGCGCTGGAAGGCGGCCACGCCGGCGCCTCCGACAACCGGCAGGCTGCCGCGCTCCAGGCCCGCAGCCAGCATTTCCTCTGGAAGGCGCTGGCGGGCTGAATGGCGGCCGGGGTGGCGGTCCGCAGGGCTGTGGCCGGGGACATCGAGCAGCTGGCCCAGGTACACATCCGCTGCTGGCGGGAAACGTACCGGGGCATGTTGACTGATGCCTTCCTTGCCTCGGTGGATCCCGCCGGCCGGCTTGCCCTGTGGCGGCACCTGCTGGACCGCCCGGACCCCGCCGAGGCGTGGGTGGCCTGCGACGGCGCAACGGTGGTCGGTTTCGCCGGACGGCGGCGGCTGCCCGCCCCGGGTTCCCCCGAGGGGCACCCGCCGCCGGCTTCCGGCGACCTGGAGCTGTGGGGGTTGTATGTGCTGGCCTCGCACCAGCGCCTCGGCCTTGGCGGCCGACTGCTGACCGCTGCGCTGGGCACCCAGGCGGCGAGCCTCTGGGTGGCGGCAGCGAACAGCAACGCCATCGGTTTCTACCGCCGCTTCGGCTTTGAACCTGACGGCGCACGGGATGTCCTGGCGGACTGGGAGGACCTGCCGGAAATCCGGATGGTCCGCGCCGAGCAACGCCTCCCCTAGGACCTCCCTGCACCGGCATCCCGGGCCCGACTGCGAGGGGTGGCGCCGTTGCGGCCGTCGGGTTTGCCCGGCCGGGCACCGTTTTGCACTGCATGGCCGGATCTGCGTATCCTTGGTGGGCTAGGAATAGCAATTGGAGACGTGCCAGAGCGGCCGAATGGACTTCACTGCTAATGAAGGGTCGGGGTTAAACTCGACCGGGGGTTCAAATCCCCCCGTCTCCGCGTTTGGCCCCGGTCCCTGGACCGGGGCCTTTTGCGTTTCCGGACCCGGCACCGGGGGCGCCCCGGGCCAGTCCTAAGCCGGTTCGCGCATCCGCACCTTGAGGGGTTGAAGTCGCGAACACTCTTCTGATACGGCGGACGTTACGCCCCGCCCGTCTGGAAAACGCTGTCCGGCAGCCGGACGTGGCGAGCGGTGCCTGCGGGCGCGGTGGCAGGATTGGCCCATGGCGGCACGCAGCAACTTACCCCGGCCCGAGGGCACCCGGACGGCATGGAATCCTCGCCTGGCACTCCTGGTGGCGGCGACCTTCTTCATGGAGTTCCTGGACGGAACGGTCCTCACCACCGCCATCCCCAGCATTTCCGCGGACTTCGCCATCGCCGCCGCGGACGTGAACATCACCATGACCGCGTACCTGCTGACCGTCGCCATCGGCATCCCCCTCAGCGGCTGGCTGGCAGAACGGTTTGGTGCCCGCCGGATCTTCTGCCTGGCAATCGCCGTCTTCACCCTGGCGTCGCTCGCCTGCGCCCTCAGCCAGGACCTCACCACCCTGACCTTGAGCCGCATTGCCCAGGGGGCTGGCGGAGCCATGATGGTTCCGGTGGGCACCCTGGTGGTCCTGCGCGGCACACCGAAGTCCGAGTTGCTGCGCGCCACCGCGTTCCTGGTGTGGCCCGGGCTCCTGGCACCGGTCCTCGCGCCGCTGGTGGGCGGAGCGCTCACCACCTACCTGTCCTGGCACTGGATCTTCCTGGTCAACCTTCCGCTCGGTGCCGCCGCGTTCCTGGCTTCGCTCCGGCTGGTCCCGGTGGCGCCGGGCGATCCCGGCCGGCGCTTGGACTGGCCCGGCATGGCACTGACCACTGTCGGGGTCGGAGCGCTCGTGGCCGGCCTGGAACTTGCCAGCAGCCACCCCGAACTGCCCTGGGCCGGGATCAGCGCCGCCGCCGGGGCCGCAGCGCTCACGGGGGCCGTTTTGTGGATGCGGCGCACTCCGCATCCACTGTTCAACCTGCAAGTCTTCCGCGCCCGCACTTTCCGGGCCATGGCTACCGGCGGTTTCGTGTACCGGGTGACCATCAGCTCGGTCCCCTTCCTGTTGCCGCTGATGTTCCAGACCGGATTCGGATGGACTCCCCTGCACGCCGGAGCACTCGTGGCCGCAGTGTTCATCGGCAACATCGGCATCAAGCCGGCCACCACGCCGTTGATCCGGAAGTTTGGCTTCAAGGCGATGCTGGTGTTTGCCTCGCTGGCGTCCGCCGTCACCTTCGCCGCTTGCGCCCTGCTGACGCCTGAGACCCCGGAAGTGCTGATGTTCGCACTGCTGGTCTGCAGCGGGGCGTTCCGCTCCATCGGGTTTTCGGCTTATGCCTCCGTGCAGTACGCGGACATCCCGCCGGCACAGCTCACCTCCGCCAACACGGTGTCGGCGACCTTGGTGCAGCTTGCCACGGGATCGGGAATCGCCGTCGCAGCCCTGCTGATCCGGACCTTTGATGGGATTTCCCTCGGGCACCAGGACGCCGCCGGACCATTCCGGGCCGCGTTCCTTGCCATGGCCATCCTGATGCTGGCCAGCACCGCGGACAGCATCCTCCTGCCGCGGCACGCCGGCGCTGCCGTCAGCCGGCCTGGGCCAAAACCAGGGGAAGCACCGCTCCCGCCCCGGCCTGCCCAAGGGCGCGCCCCGCGACCGTGAGGGTCCACCGGCTGTCCACGAGGTCGTCAATCAGCATGACCGGCTGGCCCTGGACGGACTGCAGCGCGGCCCCAAGTTCCGGCCCCACCACCAGCCGGTCCCACACTCCGGCCAGACGGTACGCACTGTTCCCGCCACGGCCGCCGGTGGGACCGCCGTGCGCCAACTGCAGCTCGCCAAGGTAGGGGATGCGGCCGATATCCGAGATCCCGCGGGCCAGCGAACCCACCAGCTGCGGTTTGCTCCGGGAAGGGATGCTGACGATCGCAGCCGGCCTGCCGGCTCCGCTCCACCCCGGGTTCCGGGCATCCCCGGTGCCCCATTCGCGCAACACCTGCACGCAGGCCTGGAGCATGCCGGGATCCACCGCCCGGTCCTCCGCGCCGGAGGCGAACAGCTCCCGCAAGGCCCCGCCCCAGCCCAGGTCCGTCAGCCGCGCGAGGACCCGCCCGTCCGCAAGGCCTTCCCCGGGCTTGAGCTTGCCCTTCACCGGAACCCCCAGGCGGTCCATGCCGCTGGGCCACTGCAGGCGCGGCTCCAGGACTCCGCCCGCCCTGCTCAGGGTCTGGCCGGCGGCCGCCGTGGCCTCGGCCGCGACGTCGACGGGGAACCATTGGCCTGCGCAGTTGTCGCACCGGCCGCAGGGCCGGGCCGTCTCATCGTCCAGGACCGAGGTGATGTACTCCATCCGGCAGCCCGCGGTGTCCTGGTAGATCACCATGGAGTCCTGCTCGTCCACGCGCGCCTCGGCGATCCGGCTGTAGCGTTCGGCGTCGTAGGTCCAGGGTTGCCCGGTGGCACGCCAGCCGCCGCCCACCCGTTCCACGGCGCCGTCCACGGAAAGCACCTTCAGCAGCAGCTCAAGCGGGGTGCGCCGCAGGTCCACCCTGGCTTCCAGCGCCACCGTTGACAGGGCCGTTCCGGCCTCGGCCAGTGCGGTCAGGACGGCCCCGGCCTTCTCCTCGGACGGCATGGACGCGGTGGCGAAGTATTGCCAGATTTCGCGGTCCTCGGAGCCGGGCAGCAGCAGGACGTCTGCGTTGGCGGCGCCGCGGCCGGCACGTCCCACCTGCTGGTAATAGGCCACGGGTGACGACGGCGCGCCCAGGTGGACAACGAAGCCGAGGTCCGGTTTGTCGAAACCCATACCCAGTGCCGACGTGGCAACCAGCGCCTTGACCTCGTTGTCCTTCAGCAGTTGCTCCGCCCTTTCCCGGTCGGCCGGATCGGTCCGGCCGGTGTAGGCGAGCACGTGGTGCCCGGCCTCGGCCAGCAGCCTGGCGGTGTCCTCCGCTGCGGACACCGTCAGGGTGTAGATGATGCCGCTGCCGGGGAGGTCTGCGAGGTGCGTCAGCAGCCAGCCCAGGCGCGCTTTGGAATCAGGAAGTGACAGGACGCCGAGCCGGAGCGAATCGCGGCCCAGGGCGCCGCGGATGGTCAGGACCCCTGCCCCGAGTTGTTCCTCGATATCGTGCACCACCCGCGAATTGGCCGTGGCCGTAGTGGCGAGGACCGGCACGGAATCCGGCAGCCGCGTGATGAGGTCGGCGATGCGGCGGTAGTCGGGGCGGAAGTCGTGGCCCCAGTCGGAGATGCAGTGGGCTTCGTCGATGACCAGCAGGCCGGTCCGACGGAGAAGCTCGGGCAACTGGTTTTCACGGAAGGTGGGATTGGTTAGCCGTTCCGGGGAAACCAGGAGGACGTCCACTTCGTCGGCAGCCAACTGCTCACGGACCGTGTCCCACTCCAGCTGGTTGGCGGAGTTGATGGCCACGGCGCGTACCCCGGCCCTCGCAGCGGCGGCCACCTGGTCGCGCATGAGGGCGAGCAAGGGCGAGACGATCAGCGTGGGCCCGGCGCCCCGGCGCCGCAGCAGCAGGGAAGCCACGAAGTACACCGCAGATTTGCCCCAGCCGGTGCGCTGGACCACCAAAGCCCGCCGCCCGGCGTCGACCAATGCCTCAATGGCTTCAAACTGCCCGTCGTGGAACACCGCATCGGGATGCCCCACCAGGCCGCGAAGGACCTCGAGGGCTTGAGCGTGGGTGGCGGTGCCCGGCGTCCCGGGACCTTCCATGTCTGCAACGGCGGTAGTGGCAAGGGTGGACGTGTACTGGTTATCGGCCATTGATTCAGTATCCCAGCACCCCCTGACACCGGTCACAGGCCGGGACTGCTATGTGGAAAGCTGCGGCCGGTGCACCCGAATGCGCGCAGCTGTTACGAAAGTGCGCCCGGAACCAGCTTGGCTGCGTCCGCCGCCCACGTAAGATAAAGCCCGTGACTAGCGAACAGACAACGACATTTGATCTCTCGGCATCCTTCAAGGCCTACGACGTCCGAGGGATTGTGGGCGAATCGATCACCGCCGAAATCGTCGAAGCCGTGGGGGCCGCGTTCGTGGATGTCCTCAAGCTCGAAGGCCAGACCATCGTGGTGGGCGGTGACATGCGCCCCTCCTCCCCCGAGTTCACCAAGGCCTTCGCCAACGGAGCCGCAACCAGGGGCGCCAACGTAGAGCTGCTGGACCTGATTTCCACCGATGAGCTGTACTTCGCCTGCGGTTTCCTCAACCGCGCCGGCGCAACCTTCACCGCCAGCCACAATCCCGCCGCCTACAACGGCATCAAGATGTCCAAGGCCGGTGCCGTCCCGATTTCCTCCGAAACCGGCCTCAAGGAGATCCAGGCCCTCGCGGAGCAGTACCTCAACACCGGGTCCATCCCCGCCGCCGGCACCCGCGGAAGCATCAGCGTCCGCGACGTCCTCAAGGACTACTCCGAGTACCTGCGCAAGCTGGTTGACCTCTCGGCCTCCCGCCCGCTGAAGGTGGTGGTGGACGCCGGCAACGGCATGGCAGGCCTGACCACTCCCGCCGTGCTGGGCGACGCGTTGCTGCACAAACTCCCGTTCGACATTGTTCCGCTCTACTTTGAACTGGATGGATCCTTCCCCAACCACCCCGCCAACCCCCTGGAGCCGGAGAACCTCCGCGACCTCCAGGCGGCGGTCATCAAGCACGGTGCGGACATCGGCCTGGCCTTCGACGGCGACGCAGACCGCTGCTTCGTCATCGACGAGAAGGGCGAGCCCGTGTCCCCGTCCGCCATCACCGGGATGGTGGCGCGCCGCGAGATCGCCCGCGCCAAGGCGCAGGGCGAGGAAAAGCCCACGATCATCCACAACCTCCTGACCTCCCGTGCCGTCGCCGAGCTGGTGGAGCACGACGGCGGGCGTGCTGTCCGGACCCGCGTGGGCCACTCGTTCATCAAGGCGGTCATGGCCGAGGAAGGCGCCGTGTTCGGCGGCGAACACTCCGCGCACTTCTACTTCCGCGATTTCTGGAACGCGGACACCGGCATGCTGGCAGCCATGCATGTCCTGGCAGCACTGGGCGAGCAGGACGGCCCGCTGTCCGACCTGGCACGCGAATACGAGCCCTACGTCAGCTCCGGCGAGATCAACTCCGAGGTGGAGGACAAGCCGGCGGCGGTGGAGCGGGTACGCCAGGCTTTCGCGGACGAGGACCTCACCATCGACACCCTGGACGGCAGCACGTTCACGGCCAACGACGGCAGCTACTGGTTCAACCTCCGCCCCTCCAACACCGAACCGTTCCTGCGGCTCAATGCCGAGGCGACGGACCGAGCCACCATGGAGCGCGTCCGCGACCGCGTCCTCTCGCTGGTACGGGCCTAGCAGCGGATGGCAGACCACACCGGGCAGGCAACGGAGGGCCCCGGCGGCCAGGAGAGCTGGCGCGATTCTGTTCCGGAAGCCACGGCAACCGACCTGGAGAACCTCCTGGGCACGGGTGTGAGCGCGGCCCAGGAGCAGCTCCAGCGCAACGGCGGCTTCCTGCCCTTCGCGCTCACGGTCCAAAACGACGGCGAGGTGCGGCTGGTTGCCGTCTCCCCGGCGGAAGCCGGGGAGGACACGGACGGGGATTTCGACGCCGAGGCCATGATCCAGGACCTCCAGGCGCTCCTGCGGCAGAACCGGGACGACTTCCGCGCCGCCGCCGTCGTGTGCGACATCCTGCTGGTGGAGGAGGATTCCGACGCCATCCACGTGGCCGCGGAGCACCGGGACGGTTCCCTGTTTGCCGCTGTGCTGCCTTATGCCGCCAACCCCAGCACCCAGTCCTGGGATTTTGGCGAGCTGGGCGCGGACGCCAGCGAGCCCGCCATCTGGGTGGACTAGACCAGCGGCAGCCGTGAAGATCAACGCCTTCGCCGACGTCAGCCTGCGGGCACTCATGGTGCTCGCAGCGGTCCCGGACGGCACCCTGCTGACCACCCAGAGCATCGCGGACTCGGTGGGGACGCCCTACAACCACGTCAGCAAGGCGATGGCCAAGCTGCGGAGCCTGGGGCTGATCGAGGTTGTCCGGGGCCGCTCCGGCGGGTCCCAGCTCAGCCATGCCGGGCGCACCGCCAGCGTGGGGCAGATCCTGCGGCAGCTCGATTCCCGGCTGGATCCGGCCGATTGCGTATCGCCGGCCGGAAATTGTCCACTGATCACCGAATGCCGGCTCCGGAGCGCCCTGGCCCGCGCACGCGAAGCCTTCTACGCTGAGCTCGACTCCGTGGTGATCGCGGATCTTCCCCAAGCCCGCCAGATGGCGCCCGTATTCCAGGTGATCGGCCTCCGCCCGGGCTTGTAGCCCAACGTATCCGGGCATTACCTGCCAGTTTGATTTCCAACTTCTACACAGTGTAGAACTGAGGCCGAATACTTGTATTTGAAATACAAGTTTCCATCCGGCCGGACGAAGGCCCCGGCCATAACCTCAGGAGTTCAGATGCTCTCGGACAAGTCCCGCCCCGTCATTGAGGCCACCCTGCCGCTGGTCGGCTCCAGGATCGGATCCATCACCCCGAACTTTTACGCCCGCCTGTTCGCGGCGCACCCCGAACTGATGGATGGCCTGTTCAGCCGCTCCAACCAGCGCTCCGGGAACCAGCAGCAGGCCCTCGCCGGGAGCATCGCAGCCTTCGCCACCCACTTGGTCAACAATCCGGGCACCCTGCCGGAGACGGTCCTTTCCCGCATCGCGCACCGGCACGCCTCCCTGGGCATCACCGAACCGCAGTACCAGGTGGTCTACGAGCACCTGTTCGCCGCCATCGCCGAAGACCTCGCCGAGGTGATCACTCCTGAAATCGCGGAGGCCTGGACCGAGGTGTACTGGCTGATGGCGCACGCCCTGATCAAGCTCGAAAAGGGCCTCTACGCCGCGCAGGCCAACGACAAAATGTGGACGCCCTGGCGGGTGGCAGCCAAGGCACCGGCAGGAACCGGGTCCATGACCTTCACCCTGGAGCCGGCCGACGACACCCCCGTCACCCCCGCCTTGCCCGGCCAGTACATCAGCGTCAAGGTGGCGCTCCCCGACGGACTGCGGCAGGTGCGGCAGTACTCGCTTTCCGGCGATGCCGGCACCAGCCGCATCTTCACCACCAAACTCGACGACGGCGGCGAGGTCTCCCCCGTGCTGCACCACACCGTCCAGGTGGGCGACGTCGTCGAGATTTCCAACCCTTACGGTGAGATCACGCTCAAGGACGGCGACGGCCCGGTGGTCCTGGCCTCCGCAGGCATCGGCTGCACCCCCACCGCGTCCATCCTGCGGTCGCTGGCCGAATCCGGCTCTGACCGGCAGGTGCTGGTGCTGCACGCGGAAAGCACCCTGGACAGCTGGGCCCTGCGCAGCCAGATGACCAGCGACGTCGAGCGCCTGGACGGCGCGGAACTGCAACTCTGGCTGGAGCAGCCGGTGGACGGCACCAGCCAGGGCTTCATGTCCCTGCGCGAAGTGGACCTCCCGGCCGGTGCGTCCCTCTACCTCTGCGGCCCGCTGCCGTTCATGAAGAACATCCGCAACGAAGCCATCAACGCGGGCATTCCCGCCACCAGGATCCACTATGAGGTCTTCGGCCCGGACATCTGGCTCGCGAGCTGAATCCACCCCACGGCCCGCTCCCGGACCCACAGTACGACGACGGCCCCGCACCTTTGGGGAAAAGGTGCGGGGCCGTCGTCGTACTGATAAGGGGGCAGCTCAGCCCAGGCGGGCCTTCAGGCCTGCCAGTTCGGACTGCAGGGCTTCGGGCAGCGAGCCCCCGAAGTTGGCGAACCAGTCTTCAATGGAGGCCAGCTCGGTAGCCCACTCGGCGGGATCGACCTTGACGGCCTCCTCAACCTGCGCAGCTGTCATGTCCAGGCCTTCGAGGTCGATGGCCTCGCCGGTGGGAACGTAGCCGATGGGGGTTTCGACGGCGTCCGCCGTGCCTTCGAGGCGCTCGATGGCCCACTTGAGGACGCGGGCGTTGTCACCGAAGCCGGGCCAGGCGAAGCCGCCTTCGGAGTTCCGGCGGAACCAGTTGACCAGGAAGATCTTGGGCAGGCGCTCCGGGTTTGCCTTGGCGGACAGGTTTACCCAGTGGTTCAGGTAGTCGCCTGCGTCGTAGCCGATGAAGGGCAGCATGGCCATGGGGTCGCGCCGGACCACGCCGACCGCGCCGGCGGCGGCAGCGGTGGTTTCGGAGGACAGGGTGGAGCCCATGAAGATGCCGTTGGACCAGCTGCGGGCCTCGGTGACCAGGGGAATGGTGGTCTTCCGGCGGCCGCCGAACAGGATGGCAGAGAGCTCCACGCCGTCCGGGCTGAAGTACTCTTCGGCCAACATGTCGATCTGGTCGATCGGGGTGCAGAAGCGTGAGTTCGGGTGGGCCGCGGGCTTGTCCGAATCCGGCGTCCAGGAGTTGCCCTGCCAGTCGGTAAGGTGCGCGGGCACCTCGTCCGTCATGCCCTCCCACCACACGCCGCCGTCGTCGGTCAGCGCCACGTTCGTGAAGATGCTGCTGCCCTTGGCGATGGCCCGCATGGCGTTGGGGTTGGTGCCCCAGCCGGTACCGGGTGCCACGCCGAACAGGCCGGCCTCGGGGTTGACGGCCCGCAGCTCGCCTTCCTTGCCGAACCGCATCCAGGTGATGTCGTCACCGAGGGTTTCAACCTTCCAGCCCTTGATGGTGGGATCCAGCAGGGCGAGGTTGGTCTTGCCGCAGGCGGAGGGGAAGGCCGCGGAAATGTAGTACGTCTTCTGCTCGGGGGAGGTCAGCTTGAGGATGAGCATGTGCTCTGCCAGCCAGCCTTCGTCGCGGGCCATGACGGAGGCGATGCGCAGGGCGTAGCACTTCTTGCCCAGCAGCGCGTTTCCACCGTAGCCGGAGCCAAAGGACCAAATGGAGCGCTCTTCGGGGAAGTGGACGATCCACTTGTCCGGGTTGCACGGCCACGGGACGTCATCCTGGCCCGGTGCCAGCGGCGCGCCCAGGGAATGCAGGGCCGGGACGAAAAAGGCGTTGGTCTCGGTGATCCGGTTCAGGACATCCGTGCCAATGCGGGCCATGATGCGCATGGAGGCAACAACGTAGGCGCTGTCAGTGATTTCCACGCCAAACTTGGGGTCCTCGGCATCCAGGTGGCCCATGACGAACGGGATGACGTACATGGTGCGGCCGCGCATGGAACCGGCGAAGAGCCCGCGCAGCTTGTCCTTCATCTCGCGCGGGTCCATCCAGTTGTTGGTGAAGCCGGCGTCACGCCTGTTTTCCGAGCAGATGAAGGTCTGCTCCTCGACGCGGGCAACGTCGGCGGGATCCGAGAACGCGGCGAAGGAATTGGGGAACAGGTCCTGGTTGAGGCGCGTGAGCGTTCCGGCAGCAACGAGTTCGTCGGTCAGGCGGGTGTTTTCCTCTTCGGACCCGTCAACCCAGTAGATGCGGTCCGGCTGCGTAAGCTCAGCAACCTCTTCGACCCATGCCAGCAAGCCGGCATGTGTGGTGGGTGCTTTCTCAAGCAGCGGCTTCTGCGCCAGATCGCCCATTGCAGTTCCCTTCCTCGGGTTCATCGGTGTGAGCTAAATGCTATGGTCCGGACCACTGGAGTTTTTTGGGAGCTTGACTGACATCTCCGGTCACGAAAAGTGAATTCCGCGGAAATCCAAGGAATTTTTGCCGCAGAATCGCGGATTAAGTGACAAAGGTCACCTATACCGGTCTAGTTGCCGAGATTACAAGGGTTTCGATTTGGCACTACGGCCCCGCCTCGCGTAAAGTAATTCGAGGTTCGGGGAGAGCGGTTCTTCTCCCGGGACACGGAATGCGCCCATAGCTCAGCTGGATAGAGCGTCTGTCTACGGAACAGAAGGTCAGGGGTTCGAATCCCTTTGGGCGCACCAACAAGGTCCGCACCGGCTCGCCGGTGCGGACCTTTTTTGTACCCTCAAGGCGCCGCGTCCCGGCTAGGCTGTGCACATGATGCCCGAGGCCGCTGAGCGCGAATTTGATGTTGTTGTTATCGGCGCAGGCGCCGTAGGGGAAAACGTGGCGGGCCGCGTGGTCCAGGCGGGCCTGAGCGCCGTCATGGTGGAAGCGGAACTTGTTGGCGGTGAATGCTCCTACTGGGCATGCATGCCATCTAAGGCACTGCTCCGGCCCGGCACCGCCCTGCATGGGGCGCAGACCACCCCCGGCGCCAAGGAAGCCGTCACCCGAACCCTGGACGCCGCAGCCGTCCTGGCCCGCCGCAATTACTTCACATCCAACTGGCAGGACGACAGCCAAGTCAGCTGGGCGGAGGACACCGGCATCGAGCTGGTGCGCGGCCACGGCTGGCTGACCGGGCCCAAGGCGGTTGAAGTGGCGGGCCTGGATGGGGCGCAACACCTGCTGCGGGCCAGGCACGCGGTGGTCCTGGCCACCGGGTCCACCCCCAACAACCCTCCCATCGAGGGGCTGGAGGACGTGCAGGTCTGGGGCACCCGGGAAGCGACCTCCGCGGCTGAGATCCCCGAACGCCTCACGGTCCTGGGCGGCGGAGTCGCCGGCACGGAGCTCGCTCAGGCCTTCGCCCGCCTGGGCTCGAGCGTTACCCTGGTGGCGCGCAGCGGCCTGCTGGGCACCTTTCCGGAGGAAGCGGCGGCGCTGGTTGCGGCGGGATTGCGGGCAGACGGCGTGACCCTCCGGCTGCATACGGCCACCGAACGGATCAGCGCAAACGAGGACGGCACCCTCACCGTCAGCCTGGGCGACGGAACCACCGTCACGGCAGAAAAGGTCCTGGTCTCCACCGGCCGGCACCCGGCGCTGGAAGGCCTCGGCCTGGAAAGTGTCGGCTTCGAGCCCGGAGAATCGGGCCACCTGAGCCTGTCCACGGACACCACCGGCCTCGTGGAAGGGACCCCCGGCGACGACGACTGGCTGTACGCCGTAGGGGACGCCGCCGGGAAGAACCTCTTCACCCACCAGGGCAAATACGAGGCCCGCGCCACCGGTGACGCCATCGCCGCCCGGGCCAAGGGCGGGCTCAAGGGAGCCCCGGGCGACTGGACCAGCTGCGCCCAGACGGCCAACCAGCACGCCGTACCCAGCGTCGTCTTCACGGATCCGGAACTGGCCAGCGTGGGGCGCACGCTGGAAACTGCCAGGAAAGACGGCTACAACGCCTCGTCCGTGGAGCTGCCCATCCAGGTGGCTGGTTCCTCCCTGCACTCCGAGAACTACGAGGGGTGGGCGCAGCTGGTGGTTGACGAAGACCGCAAAGTCCTCCTGGGCGCCACCTTCGCCGGGCCCGATGTGGCCGAGCTACTCCACGCCGCCACCATCGCGGTAGTGGGCGAAGTTCCGCTGGACCGGCTATGGCACGCAGTCCCTTCCTACCCGACCATCAGTGAGGTCTGGCTGCGGCTGCTGGAGAAGTATGGCCTGTGAGTCTTATTTGAACTGACCGGTCAGTTTGGTTAGTCTTGATGCAGACTTCTTCTGCGAAAGGCAAGCCTTGCTCTCAGCACACCAGCTCCAGGCCAAAGGACGCCGGGACCCGCTGCTTCCTCCCACGTCCCTGACGGTTGCGCGTGGCGAGCTGCTGCTCGTTGCCGGCGACCGGCAGGACCAGCGCACCGCGCTGGCACTCCTGCTCAGCGGCAGGATGAAGGCCACCGGCGGCGGGCAGCTCAGCTGGGACGGCAACTCCCGGACCAAGCAGCTCCGCCTCGCCGCGGCTCTGGTGGACTCCCCCGGCGTCAATGAGCCGGAAGAACACCTCAGCGTCCGTGACCTGGTCACCGAGGACTTGGCCCTGATCCCCCGCCGCTACCGTGGCGCCCTGCTCAGCCGGCCTTGGCTCAAGGTCAACCGGTTCGAAGACATCGCGGACCTGTGGACCGAACAGCTCGAGCCGCGGCGGCGGCTTGAGCTGCTCACGGCGCTGGCCCTCGCCAACCCGGGCACCGACCTGCTGGTGGTCGACTCCCCTGACCGGCACAGCGCGGATGACCTCACCTGGCTGCCGCGCCTCCAGGCGTTGGCATACGACGCCGGGCGCCCCCTCGCCGTCGTAGCGGCCGTCAGTGCCGTCCCCGCCTCGTGGGACGGACCGGTCGCCCACATCGGCAACGAGGCACCCGAACCCGCGCCGGAACGGATACCCGAAACCGAACCCGATGCCCCGGCCGGCAAGCACTCAGCGGAGTCCGCGCCTGACCGGGAAAACCAGGAAACCGAACTCGAAACCGAGGTTGCCAAGTGACTGTCCTGCGGCTGGCCCGCTCCGAACTCAAGCGCATGACCGGCGGTCTGCTGCCCAAGCTGACCATCCTGGCGCTGACCATGGTCCCGCTGCTCTACGGTGCGGTGTACCTGTACGCGAACTGGGATCCTTACGGGCACCTCAACAGCCTCGACGCCGCACTGGTGGTCGAGGACTCCGGCGCCACCGCTGCCGACGGCACCCGGCTGGAGGCCGGAACCAAAGTGGCGGACAGCCTGGTGGAGGGCAACGTGTTCCACTGGGTTCCGGTGTCCAGCTCAACGGAGGCCGACGCCGGAGTCAGCAGCGGCCAGTACGCCTTCGCCCTGAAGATCCCCAAGGATTTCTCGGCAAACCTGGTCTCACCGGGCAGCTTTGATTCCGCGAGCCAGGCCATGCTGAACGTCACCACGAACGATGCCAACAACTACCTGTTGAGCACCATCGTGGACAAACTGACCACGGCCGTCCACACCACGGTGGCCAAGGAGGTTGGGGAGGAGACCGCCAACCAGCTGCTCACCGGCTTCGGCACCATCCACAGCAAGATGGTCCAGGCCGCGGACGGCGCCGCCCAGTTGGCCGACGGAGTGGCCACCCTCAGGGACGGAACGGTCACCCTCCACGAGGGCACCACCGCCTTGAGCAGCGGCGCCGACCAGTTGTACGCCGGCCAGCTGAAGCTGCGGGACGGCGCCAACCAGCTGACCGACGGCGCGGGGCAGCTCAGCAACGGATTGTCCACGCTGAAGGACAAGACCGCCACGCTGCCCTCCGATACCCAAACGCTTGCCTCCGGCGCGGCCCAGGTGGCTGCCGGGAACGCCCAGCTGAACACCAAGGTCCAGGATGTGGCGTCCCAGCTCGAGGCAGCCGACCAGGGGCTGCGCGGCCGGGTGGTGGAGTCCAACGGCAGGCTGGTCGCCTCGGGTGTCCTGACCCAGGAACAGGCTGACAAGGTGCTGGCTGATTTCGATGCCGCCGCAGCGTCCAGTCCTGTGGCAGCAGCCAAGGCCAAGATCCAGACGGACGCCGAACAGGTCCAGCAGCTGGCCGACGGCTCCCAGGCGGTCAGCGTCGGCGCAGCCCAGCTGGCTGCCGGGATGCCGGCCCTGAAGGACGCCATCGGGCAGGCTTCGGCCGGGGCGAACCAGCTGCACACAGGGGCCGCAGCGCTGGCAACCGGTGAGCAGTCCGCCGTCGACGGCGCCTCCGGCCTTGCGGACGGGGCGCGGAAAGTGGACGCCGGCGCGGCCCAGCTCGCCGATGGTGCGGGCCAGGCCGCCACCGGCTCCCGTACCCTGGCCGACGAGATCGGAAAGGGTGCCGGCCAGGTTCCCAACCCGGACGACACACAAAAGAGCAACCTCTCCCAGGTGATGGCCGATCCTGTGGCGGTCAGCAATGTCTCGCAGGCCAAGGCCGGTTCCTACGGCGCAGGGCTGGCACCGTTCTTCCTCACGCTCGCCCTGTGGATCGGGATCTTCATGCTGATCCAGGCGATGCGGCCCATCACCCAGCGGGCCCTGGCCTCGAACGCGCCCTCGTGGAAGATCGCGCTGGGCGGCTGGCTGCCGTTCCTGCTGGTCTCGGTGGTGCAGGCGTCCCTGCTGACCCTGGTGGTGGATGTGGCGCTGGGGTTGAACCCGGCGCACCCGGTCCTGATGTGGCTGTTCCTGCTGGCCGCGGCGATGGCGTTCAGCGCCCTCATCCAGGGGATCGTGGCCTTGTTGGGCTCCCCGGGCAAGCTCGTGGTGCTGATCCTGCTGGTCCTGCAGCTGGTGTCCTCCGGCGGCACGTTCCCGTGGCAGACCACCCCGGAGCCGCTGCATGCTGTGCACCAGGTCCTTCCCATGGGCTACGTGGTGACCGGGATGCGGCACCTGATCTACGGCGCGGACCTGTCCATGATTGTTCCCACCCTGGTTGGCCTGCTCGGGTACACGGTACTGGGCGCCGCCCTGTCCACCCTGGCGGTGCGCAAGAACAAGTACTGGACACTCAAGACGCTGAAACCGGAGATTGCCGTATGACCACCGAACCCCAGGCCGGGGCAAAAGCGCTCCGGCCTGCCCGGACCAACGCCACCCGCCAGAAACTCTTCGACGCCTCCATGGAGCTCATCGGCGAACGCGGGGCGGCCAACGTCACGGTGGACGAGATCGCCGCGGCGGCAGGAGTGTCCAAGGGCACGGTCTATTACAACTTCGGCAGCAAATCCGAGCTGATCGCCCAGTTGCTGCGGCACGGGGTGGACATCCTCAAGGCACGCCTGCTTGAGGCCGCTGACGGCGGCAGCGGCCGGGACCCGCTGCTGGCCATGGAAGCGATGATTGGCCAGGCCATGGACTTCATGGCCGAATACCCTTCCTTCGCCCGCCTGTGGGTCAGCGAGAACTGGCGGATCCCCAGTGAATGGCAGGGCACCTTTGCGGTCCTGCGCGGGGAGCTCCTCGAGGTCATCGGCCAGGCCGTGGAAAGCGTGGCCGCGGCGTATCCGGTGGATGGCTCGGTGTCCCGGGGCAGCCTGGAGACAGCCATCTTCGGCGCCTGCTTCGTGGTGGGCCTGGACCGGCAGACCTACAATCCTGAGCGCACCCGTGACCAAAGTGTTGCAGCAATCATGGCCATCATGCGCGGCTACGTCCTGGGGGAGGCCGCTCCTCGGGGATGATGGAGCACATGCGCCATACCGGAAAGAGCGGAAAATTTGCGGTGATCTGCGGCGTCGTCGCCGCCGGGCTCCTGGTGCTCACGGGGATGACCCTTGCGGAGCCGGTGTTCGTCGCGTTCCTTGGCGTGCTGGCGCTGGCGTACCTGGCTGCGGTGGCCGAAATCGTGGTCCGCCGCCGGCGCTTCGCCCTGCTCGCCGCGGGGACCGGAACTGCCCTTGCCCTCGGCTATTCCCTGGCGTTCCTCAGCACCTGGACGCTGGCGTACGACGACCAGTCCTCCTTCCTGGGCACCCCGCTGCCCACCCGCGACCCGGACAACTACTTCCTGGGCGCCGGGGTTGCGGCCGTCGCGACTTTCGGAATCCTCTTCCTGGGCGCGCTCTGGCCGGGCCGGCGGCGTACAGCACCGGTCCGCAGGCCGGCCGGAACCACCAGGCGCCCGGCGGCCGCACCACGGGCGGGCACCCGGGCCACATTGCAGGGCACCGCACCGCAGCGCAACCCATCGCAGCGGTCCGGGCCGCCGCGCAGCCCGCGCGGTGCCGCACCACGGGCCGGCCAGGCCTCCGGGCCCCACGCATCCGGCGTCCAGGCGTCCCCCGGTCAGCGGACGTCGGCCTCCCGCGCTCCCGCCCGCGGGACATCGGCGGCAGCCAAGCGCCCGTCGTCGTCCGCGTCTCCGGCCCCCAAACCGGCACCACGGCCCGGCAGCGGCTCAGCCCCGCGCCGCTGACGGGGCCCGCCCGTTCCGGTGATCACCGCGGTCGCGACGCCACCCAGGAGAAGCAGTCCGCCCGCCAGTTCCGTTGCCGACGGCACCTCTGCGAGGACCAGCCACGCCGCGCTCATGCCCACCACCGGGACCAGGAGCGTGAAGGGCACCACGGCCGACGACGGGTGGCTGGCAAGGAGCCGGTTCCAAATGCCGTAACCCACCAGCGAGGCAAAGATTGCCGTGTACAACGCGCTGAGCACGGTGGGCATCTGCAGGGTGGCCAGCGACTGCCACACCGTATCCGGGCCGTCCACCAGCACGGACAATGCGCCCAGCGGAAGCGGGACCACAGCCCCGGACCAGACCACCAGCCCCAGGCCGGAGGCGGCTTTGGCCTTCCGGGCCAAGACATTCCCGGCGGCCCATGACAACGCCGCGGCCAGGACAATGACCAGCGGGAGCAGCGGCGCCACAGCGCTGCGTCCTGCCGCCACGACGGTGAGTCCGGCGACGCCCAGCACGACGCCCGCCAGCTGCCGCCGGCTGGGGCGTTCGCCCAGGAAGCCCGCGGCAAGGAGGACGGTCAGCAGGACCTGCGCCTGCAGGACCAGGGACGCGAGCCCCGCGGGCATGCCCAAGGCCATGGCCAGGTACAGGAGGCCGAACTGGCCGGCGCTCATGAAGAGTCCGACGCCGAGGATGGCCTTCCAGCCGACGTCCGGTTTCCTGATGAAGAAGATCCACGGAAACACCACCAGGACGAAGCGCATGGCGACGAACAGCAGCGGCGGGAAGTCGTGGCCGCCGGCGTGCAGCCCGAGGTCGATGGCCACAAAATTCAGGCCCCACAGCAGGGCGACAAGGACGGCAAGCAGGGAATCGCGCAGGTTCACAATCCATACTCTGACAGGGCCGCGGATGAAGCACCAGCGCTGGTTTATACCGTGAATCATGTACCTTTGCTTCATGATTGATATTGGCTCCCTGCGGGCCCTCGCAGCGGTGGAGCAGCACGGTTCCGTCATTGCGGCTTCGGAGGCCATGGGGTTCAGCCCATCGGCCGTGTCCCAACAGGTGAAGAAGCTGGAGAAGGAAGCCGGCTTCGCGGTGCTGGAGCGCCGGGGCCGCGGCGTCCTGCTCACGGAGCGCGGACTGGCCCTGGCGGCATACGGCCGGCGCATCCTGGCCGAACTGGAGGAACTGCAGTCCACGCTCCTGGCAGATCCGGCCAAACCCAGCGGCAGCCTCCGGGTGGTGTCATTTTCCACGGCCTGCCGCGGACTGGTGGGCCCGCTGCTGGCACAGCTCGAAAAGTCAGGGGTGCCGTTGGGTATCTCCGTGCTGGCCGAGGATCCGCGGGAAGCCGTGGCCCGGGTGGCCAACGGGGAGGCGGACCTCGGCCTGGTGCACAATTGGAATTCGGTGCCCTTGGTGATCCCGGAGCATCTGACGCTGGAGTGGCTGTGCGAGGATGTGGCGGACGTCCTGGTGCACCGCAGCCATCACCTGGCGGGTCGCCCTGCGGTTGCACCGGCGGAGCTTGTTGACGAACGCTGGATCAGCACGCCGGCGGGGGCAATCTGCAACGAAGCCCTGCTGCGGATTTTCGCGGATTTGGGCCGGGTGCCGGACATCCGGGTGTACGATCCCGATTTCGCGACGCATATTGCGATGGTGGAGCAGGCGGTGGCGGTGGCGCTTGTTCCCCGGCTGGGGCGGCCGGCACTCCCCCGGGATGTGGTGGCCGTCCCGGTGGTCAACCCGGTCCAGGCCCGCCAGGTTGGGCTCATCCATCGCAAGACCATGACGGCCAGCCCCGGCATCAGGCACGTCGCGGGCCTGCTGCGGAAGATTGCCGCAGGCAGGGTTGCCGCTAGTGGGCCCGGGGAACTTTGAACCGGGTAATCCTGGCGTCCTGCCCATCCAGTTCCGCCCAGGGTTTCTCTGTCTCCAGCACGGTCAGCGCATTGGTGGGGAAGCGGGTGGCGGCATCCATGTAGGCGTCGTGGTCGGAGTCCCGGGAGGCGAGGTGCATTGCCAGGTCCTGCACGCCGGGCAGGTGCGCGATCAGCATCAGCGTGGTCACGGTGTCCGGCACGTGGTTGACCACGGTGAGCATCCGCTGCGCCGAGGCCGCATACAAGCCGTCTTCAAGCTTGGGCGTGGGCGCCTTGTCCCCCAGTTCGGAGCAGACCCAGGTGCACGTCTGCCGGGTGCGCAGGGCGCTGGAGCACAGGATGAAGTCGGGGACGATGTTGTGCTTGAGCAGCCACCGCCCGGCGAGCGGCGCTTCCCGGTGTCCGCGTTCCTCGAGCGGCCGCTCATGATCGGCCACCCCGCCCGGCCAGTCAGCCTTGGCATGGCGCATGATCACGAGGCGTCGAACGTGGTGCGAGCTCATGGCCCAAGCCTAGCCAATCCCGTGGGCCCCTAAGATGGTCCCGCAAAATGCTCCCCGCCCGGTGGGGCAGGACGGGTGGAACCCGACGCTAGATGGAGTACTCGGGAGCGGCCCAGACAACAACTTCGGGGTGCTCGTAGAACCGGTAGCCCTGGCCGCGGACCGTGCGGACGGTATTGGCAAGGCGGCCCAGCTTGGAACGGAGGCGCCGGATGTGGACGTCGATGGTGCGCTCATTGGGCACCTCTTCGGCGTTGCGCCACAGCCCTTCGAGCAGTTCGTCGCGGCCCACGGTGCGGGTGCCGTTCTCAACGAGGTAGTTGAGGAGTTCAAATTCCTTGAAGGTGAGGTTCAGGGATTCACCATCGAGGTGGACTTCGCGGCGCGCGAGGTCGATCAGGACACCGGAGGGGCGCGGTTCCTGCGGCTGCGCAGGACGGGCGGCCTCGGTGCGCTGGCGGGAGTTGACCGTGGGGTCGCCGAACGTGGAACGGACGACGTCGAGGGCGGACCCGGGGGTGCCTGCCGGGGCTACCGCAACGGCGGCGTAGCTCTCGGCACCGGAAACCAGCGACTGGGCGTAGGCACGGATTTCCTGGGCGAGCTTGGCGATGGAGGTGCCGGCTGCTGCCGCGGTTTCCTCATCGATCCCCATGTACAGGACGAACCCGCGGGCCACATTGTCATTGGCCACCGGGCGGACAGCATTCGGACCGGCCACCACGGGCGTGGGGGCCGTGACGGGAGCGGCCTCGGCGGGCTGGACGGCGCGGAGCTGGCCGTAGGAGTTCGGGTTGTATCCCTGCGGGGCGTAGCCCTGCGCGGGGAATGCGTTTCCGGAGGTGGGAGCGAGCGACGGGCGGGGCCCGAAACCGGGGCGCAGGCCGGAGGGCTGGCCTGCCTTGGCGGCGTTACGGACGGAGATGTGGACGTATCCGGATGCAACTGACATGGAATGCTTACCTCAATGTGAATGGCCGCGCTCGCGCGGCTCGAATGCTGGATTCCCCGTCAACGCGGACCGGGGAGGGACGCCCGACGCTGGGCTGGGGGGCGAATGCCTAAGAACTTCAGGGGTGCGAAGGTCAGGCGTGCATTCGACAACAGCGCATGTCGGCAGCAGCGGATGTGCTGGGCCAATATTCTGCGGCTGCAGGTGCTGTTGAGTTCTTGTTCACATTGGAAGTGTGCAGCGTAACAATGCCAACTTGCAAGTAACAATGGACCAATTCGTCCACATGGTGAGACAAAACCGTCGATTGTGCTTTAGATCACTATTTCGAGATGGGGAAATAATAACGTTCGTTATCCGGAGGAAAGTCCCGGATAGCCGCCCACTCGGAAGATAATTCGATGGAACGCCAATTCTCCGAATCTCGCTGAAATTCAATCGCTTGACATAGAATCGGCCGGACGACTGGAGCCCATGTCCAGTCCCGGTCCTGCCGGCGGCAGATTTTTTTGCCCGGACGGCGGGCGTGGGCCGGCGGCAGGACCTGCCTGGGAGTGGTACGGCATGCCGGGATCAGTTGCTGCTGGTTCCGGCACCTGCCGAGGTACCGGAACCGGCGGTGGCAAGCTGGATGGCTTGGACGGTGTAAGTGTCGCCGTCCTTGAGCGCGGTCACCCGAACGCTGGATCCCGCCGTCACATTGGACAAGCTGAGCGTGCTACCAGTGGAGGTGCCCCCGCGCTGCCTCATCCCCTGGGTGACCTGCACATCGGAGCCCACGGCATAGGTCCGGGAGAAGCCGTCCTCGCTCTTGACCGTCAGCGACGTGGCCGACACATCCGTCACCGTGCCCGCCTGGCCCGCCATGGTTACGTAGTTGGAACCTTCCAGGACCACATACTCGGAGTGGATGGCAGCGTTCAGGCCTGCCGCCCCCATCCCCAAGCCACCGGGGCCCCCGTCCATGCCCATGCCGCCGGCCGTGCCGCCGTTGGTACCGGCCTGGCTGCCCGGCCCGGCCATGCCGTTCTGCCCGCCGGGACCGAACTGGCTGACCGCGCCGGCGCCTTGGGCGTTTGCTGCCGAGCCCGAGCCGTTCCCGGCAGCGTAGGCGCCGGCGCCGGCCGCTGCGCCCAGGACCACGGCCGCGCCGCCAACCAGGAGTCCCTTCTTCGCCGTCCACGCACCTTTCGGCCCGCGGGACGCCGAAGTGGAAGCGTACTGCTGCGGTGCGCCCCAACCAGTGCCGCCGCTGCGCACCTGGCCGTTTGCCGGCGGAGTACCCCACCCTGCCGATCGCGGACCTTCCACGGGCGTTCCCCAACCCTGCGAAGGCTGCTCCTGCCCGACCGTTTCGTATGCTCCCCCGCCCTGGTTGCCCGGGAACTCCCGGTCGTGGGCCGCCGCGCCGTGGCCGCTGCCCTCTGGTGCGCCTCCCCAGACGGGGGCAGGCTGCCGGTTCTGCCCTGATGTGCCCGGGGCTGGCTTGGTGTTGTGCTCGTCCATTGTCATTCTCCAAGAAGGTCGAAACTGCTGGTGGTGATGCTGCCTGTTCCAACAGGCTCTGCCGAATTGCTGTGCAGAGGCTGTGCAGCAGGCCACCACGGCCTGTGACCTGCACGCTTCCGCCTGCACGGGCAGGCTCCTGGCCTCGGGTCCAGGTGGCTAGGCTGGAGCTCACAGCTGGAACACAGCAACGGCAAAGCACCGGCACACCGGTAGATCGGAGAGTTGTCCCATGGCATCCCCGCACTCCATGACCAACAACCTGCCCCAGCTCTCCCATCCCGACGGCTCTCCGATCCGGGCCCTGGTGGTCGATGACGAACCCAGCCTGTCGGAGCTGATGAGCATGGGCCTGCGCATGGCGGGCTGGTCCGTGGCCGTAGCCGGGGACGGGCCCACGGCCGTCAAGCTTGCCAAGGACTTCCATCCGGACGTCCTGGTGCTCGACGTCATGCTGCCGGGGTTCGACGGCGTGGAGCTGCTGGGCAGGATCCGCGCCTTCGCGCCGGAGGTGCCCGCGCTGTTCCTGACCGCAAAAGACGATGTCCAGGACCGGATCGTGGGGCTGGCAGCCGGCGGCGATGACTACGTGACCAAGCCCTTCAGCATGGAGGAAGTCCTGCTGCGCCTGCACCGCCTGGTCCAGCGCTCCGGCGTGGCCGCCATGGATACGGCCGAACTGGTGGTGGGCGACCTGGTCCTCAATGTGGACACCCGGGAGGTCACCCGGGCCGGGGAGGAAATCCAACTGACGGCCACGCAGTTTGAACTCCTCCGCTACCTCATGGAAAACCCCAAGCGCGTGGTGAGCAAGGCCCAGATCCTGGACCACGTGTGGGACTACGACTTTGGCGGCCAGGCGAACATCGTGGAGCTTTACATCTCCTACCTGCGCAAGAAGCTCGAAGCCAACCATCCGCCCATGATCCATACCGTGCGCGGAGCCGGCTACGTCATCAAACCCGCAGACTAGCCAAAGGAAACGCGTGTCTCTTTCCGGGGTTCCCCGGCCCACCGGCCGCTCGTGGTTCAACCCTGCCACCTGGCATCTTCGGACCCGCCTGATCCTGCTCTCCATGGCCCTCCTGGTGGCCATCTCGAGTGCGATCGGCGTGGTCAGCTACGCCTCGATGGACGTGGTCCTCTCCAAGCAGTTGGACGAGCAGCTGACCATGGCTTCACGCGGCCGCCCGCCCGAGGGCAATCCCTCGGGCCGACCGGATCCGCTCGACGCGCGGGGTCAAAGCGTGGGAACACTCAACGCCAGGGTGGTGGGTGGCCAGATCACTCGGGAAGCGGGTTTCCTGTCCGCGGATTTCACCCGCACGCCGCTGACTTCCCGGGACACGGCCACCCTGCAGGCCCTCCCCCGTGACGGCAGCCCGGTTGACCGGGAACTGTCCAACGGCGACTACCGGCTCATGGCGACACAGACCCCTTATGGCGACGTGGTGATCACCGGGCTGCCGCTGGCAACCAAGGAAAGCACCGAGGCCTCGCTGGTGTTGACGATGGTGCTGGTGTCACTGGGCGGCCTTGTCCTGATCGGGCTGGCCGGCACGGCGTTGATCCGCCGGACCATGCGGCCGCTGGAGCAGCTCTCCGACGTCGCCACCAAGGTTTCCAAGCTGCCGCTCGACGCCGGCGAGGTAGCCCTGGCGGTGCGTGTCCCGCCGTCGGCAGCGCATCCCACCACGGAAGTGGGCAGCGTGGGGCACGCGCTGAACCTCATGCTGGACAACGTCTCCAGCGCTCTCGAAGCCCGGCAACGGAGTGAGATGAAAGTGCGCCAGTTCGTGGCGGACGCCTCCCATGAGCTCCGGACCCCATTGACCGCCATCCGCGGATACACCGAGCTGATGCGCATGACCGAAACCCTCACCGAGGACGGCCAAAAGTCGCTGGGCAGGGTGCAAAGCCAGTCTGAGCGCATGACCGCCCTGGTGGAGGACCTGCTGCTGCTGGCCCGGCTGGATGAGGGCAAGGCGACCGAAACCACCGATGTGGACCTCACCCAGCTGGTGATCGAAACCGTCAGCGACGAAAAGGTCATGGCACCGGACCACACCTGGCAGCTGACGTTGCCCGATGAACCGGTAACCGTCCGCGGCGACACCACCCAGCTCCACCAGGTCCTGGCCAACCTGCTCTCGAACGCCAGGAAGCACACGCCGGCCGGCACCACCGTCACCACCGGGGTCATGCGCTCCGCCGACGGCAGCGTGGTGGTCACGGTCACCGACGACGGCCCCGGCATTCCCGCCGAGTTCCAGGGCAACATCTTCTCCCGGTTCACCCGGGCCGATGCCTCCCGCTCAGGCTCCGAAGGATCGTCCGGGCTGGGGCTTTCGATCGTCGAATCCATCGTCGCGGCCCATGGCGGCACCGTGGAACTCGCCTCCCGGCCGGGCAGGACCGAGTTCGCCGTCCGCCTGCCGGCAGCGGCAACCGCCACCTCCTGACTGCGAGCGCCGGCCGCACTTACACAGGCACGTCACAGGTTGCGCCTAAAGCCCTCAAATACGGCGGCGCCACTCTTGATTCATGACGCTCACCGACTCCACTTCAGGAACCCTGCCGGACGCCGCGGTGGCGCCGGTGGGCATTCCATCACGGGGGCGCGCCGGACGGCGCGCCCCCGTGGACACCCGCACCACCGCGCCGGTCCTCGACGTAACCATCCCGGTCTTCAACGAGGAACGCGACCTGGAGGAATGCCTCCGCAGGCTTCACGCCCACTTGCTCGATTCCTTTCCGCACGCGTTCCGGATCACCGTGGCGGACAACGCCAGCACGGACGGCACCTTGAAAATCGCCGAACGCCTGGCCCGGGAGTTCCCCGAACTCGCAGTGGTCCACCTCGACGAAAAGGGCCGCGGAAATGCACTGCGCAAGGTGTGGCTGGCCTCGCCGTCGCCGGTCCTGGCCTACATGGACGTGGACCTCTCCACCGACCTTGCGGCCCTGGCACCACTGTTGGCGCCGCTGATCTCCGGCCATTCGGACCTTGCCATCGGCACGAGGCTGACACGCAACTCCCGCGTAGTCCGCGGACCCAAGCGGGAATTCATCTCGCGCGGCTACAACCTGATGCTGCACTCCTTCATGGGTGCCCGGTTCAGTGACGCACAGTGCGGGTTCAAGGCGATCCGCGCAGACGTGGCCCAACAGATCCTTCCGTACACCGTGGACAACTCCTGGTTCTTTGACACCGAGCTCCTGGTCCTGGCGGAGCGGTGCGGCCTGCGCGTCCATGAGGTTCCCGTGGACTGGATCGACGATCCTGATTCAAGCGTTGACGTGCTCCGGACGGCGCTGGCGGACGTCCGGGGCATGGCACGGCTCACCCGCGACCTGCTCTACGGCCGCATCCCGGTTCCGGAGCTGCGGGCAGCCCTGGCGCGGGGGCCGCTGCCCGCCTCGTCCCGGGCGGCCGAGCAAACGCGCGGCGGCAGCCTGTTTGGCCAGTTGGTGCGCTTCGCCGCCATCGGTGCGGCGTCGACCCTGGCCTACCTGGCGATCTTCGTATTCTGCCGCGGCTTCATGGATCCCCAACTTGCCAACTTCCTGGCCCTGCTGATCACGGCGGTCGCCAACACGGGAGCCAACCGGCGCTTCACGTTCGGCATCCAGGGTGGCAACCCGGTCCGGCACCACTTTGAGGGGCTGATCGTGTTCGGCATCGGCCTGCTGCTCACCTCGGGTGCGCTGGCACTGGTGCACAGGACGACGACGCCGGACCGGTGGGCGGAAATCCTCACCGTCGTGGCGGCGAACCTCGCCGCCACCGCCGTGCGGTTCCTGCTGTTCCGGCTCTGGGTCTTCCGGGAGCGGGCGCCGCGTACAGCACCCTCCACGCGCCCCGTTCCATGGACAGGCCCTGGACCGGCAACACCATCCGCCGGAACCCCCGCAGCTTCGTCCGCCGACGACACGACCGCCACCGCCTCCACAGAAACGGCAGCATCATGACCTCCACCTTTTCACCGGCAGGCGCCGGATCGACCACCGAATCAACCGACGGTCCACAGCACCCGTCAGGTGCCGCGGCTTCCTCTGCCGGCCCCGCACGCACCGGACCGCGCTGGACCCGCTACGCCTTCGGCGGCCAGCCCCGCTGGGTGCGGCCCTCGGCCGCCGGCCTCCTGGTGGCCACGGCAATCCTGTACCTCTGGAACCTGGCCGCCACCGGCTTCGGAAACTCCTTCTATGCCGCTGCCATCCAGGCGGGCACCAAGGACTGGACGGCACTCCTCTTCGGATCGCTCGACGCCGGAAACGCCATCACCGTGGACAAGCCGCCCGCCGCGCTCTGGATCCCGGCCCTGGCGGGCCGTATCTTCGGCTTCTCGTCACTGAGCATGCTGGTGCCCGAAGCGCTCATGGGAGTGGCCGCCGTCGGCTTCCTGTACCTCGCTGTGAAGCGGGTTTCCGGTCCGGTGGCAGGCCTCCTTGCCGGCGGCGCCCTCGCACTGACGCCCGTGGCGGCGCTGATGTTCAAATTCAACAACCCGGACGCCATGCTCACCCTCTGCCTGGTGCTGGCGGCGTACTTCACCACCCGGGCCATCGAACGGGCCGGATGGAAGTGGCTGGTGGCGGCGGGGGCCGTGATAGGCCTGGCGTTCCTCAGCAAGATGCTGCAAGGCTTCCTGGTGGTTCCCGCGCTTGGACTTGCCTACCTGTGGGCTGCCCCCACACCGCTGGGACGCCGGCTGGTCCACCTGCTCGGCGCGCTGGGCGGAATCGTCGTGGTGGCCGGCAGCTACGTTGCCCTTTTCCAGCTGACGCCGGCCTCCGAACGGCCGTACATGGCCGGGTCCACCACCAACAGCTTCCTGGAACTGACCTTCGGCTACAACGGCCTGGCCCGCATCACCGGTTCGGGTGAAGGAATGCCCGGAGGTGGAGCCGGCGGCCCGGGCGGCGGTGCGGCTGGCGGCTTCGGCGGCGGAAATGCGGGATTCGGCGGCGCGGCCGGCCTGCTGCGGATGTTCGGGACCAGCTTCGGCGGCGAGGTGTCCTGGCTGCTGCCCGCCGCGCTGGTGCTGCTGGTGGCAGGCTTGTGGTTCACCCGCCGCGAAGCGCGCACGTCCCGGAGCCGCGCGGCCCTGATCCTGTGGGGCGGCTGGCTTCTGGTCACGGCTGGCGTCTTCAGCTTCATGAGCGGCATCGTCCACCCCTACTACTCAGTGGCACTGGCCCCGGCCATCGCCGCGCTGGTGGGCATCGGCTCGGTCGAACTCTGGCGCGGCCGCGCGTACTGGCCGGCACGGACAACTCTGGCCGTCGTGGTCCTGGGCACCTCCATCTGGTCCTCGGTGCTGCTGGGCCGCGACACGTCCTGGCTGCCGTGGTTGCGCATCGCCACCATCGTCCTCGGTGTCCTCGCGGCGGCCGCCATCCTCCTCCGCCTTGACGGCAAGGGCGCTGCGGGACGGTTCCGGCGCTCCGGGACGGCCGCCGTCGTCGTCCTCTCCTTGCTGGCCGGGGGCCTTGGAACGGCTGCCTGGACCTTGGCCACCGCCGCGTCCGCCCATTCGGGATCCATCCCGACGTCGGGGCCCGCAGGTTCGTCGGCGGGCGGTTTCGGCAACAGGGCTGCCGGCTTCCGGGACGACGCCGCGCTCCGTGGCGACCGGACCGACGGAACGGATGCGGCAGCCGGTGCCGGCGGTTTTGATCCCGCGAACGGAGCCGGCGGCGTCAAAGGCGCCCCCGGAGCCGGCGGGGCGGGTGGTCCCGGCGAAGGCACCGCCGATGCAGCCGTGACCGCACTGCTCACCGGCACCACCACGAAGTGGTCGGCGATTGTCTCCGGGGCCAGCCAGGCCGCCAGCCTGGAACTGGCCACGAACACCAGCGTCATTGCCCTGGGCGGCTGGAACGGCGGCGACCCCTATCCCACGCTCGCCGAGTTCCAGGCCATGGTGGCCAGGGGTGAGATCAGCTACTTCATCGAAGGCGGCATGGGCGGCGGCATGGGCGGCCGGGGCGGCAACTCCGAGGTGGCCGCCTGGGTGCAAGCCAACTTCCAGGCCCAAACCGTGGGTAACTCCACGGTGTACCAACTCACCAAGTAGGACCCCATGGCCAGCTCTAACTCCACTCCGGTGCAGGCTCCCTCCGCTCCCGCTGCCCCCGGCCCTGCTGCCTCCAGCCCTGCTGCCGCGGCCGGCGTGCGGCGGGAGCCCCCGGCCCTCCGGCACCGCCTGGAACTGGCAGCCGTGCTGGCAGCTACCGCCGTGCTCTACCTGTGGAACCTCGGGACATCGGGCTGGGCCAACGCTTTCTACTCCGCCGCTGCCCAGGCCGGATCGCAGGACTGGGCGGCCTGGTTCTTCGGTTCCTCGGACGCCGCCAACTCCATCACGGTGGACAAGCCACCGGCGTCCCTGTGGATCATGGGGTTGTCGGTCCGGATTTTCGGCCTGAGCTCCTGGAGCATCCTGGTTCCCGAAGCCCTGATGGGAGTCGGCACCGCCTGGCTGCTGTACCTGGCCGTCCGGCGGGCCGCGGCACCGGCCACCGGTGACCCGCGCCTCGCCCACCGGGCAGGGCTGCTGGCCGCCGCTGCGCTGGCACTGACGCCCGTGGCCACGCTGATGTTCCGGTTCAACAACCCGGACGCCCTGCTGGTGCTGCTCATGACCGCCGCCGCCTATGCGGTGCTCCGCTCCGTGCAGGAGGACAGGCTGCGCTGGCTCCTGCTGGCAGGGGTTCTCCTGGGCTTCGGGTTCCTTGCCAAGCAGCTGCAGGTCCTGCTGGTGGTTCCCGGGTTTGCCCTCGCCTACCTGGTCGCGGCGCCCGCCAGGCTGGGCCGGCGGCTGCTGCACCTGCTCGCCACCGGTGCCGCGATGCTTGCCGCGGCCGGCTGGTGGCTGGCCGTCGTGGAGCTCATCCCGGCTGCGGACCGTCCGTTCATTGGTGGTTCGCAGGACAATTCCATCCTGGAACTGACCCTCGGCTATAACGGCCTGGGCCGGCTCACAGGCGACGAGACAGGGAGCGTGGGCGGCGCCAACGGCTGGGGCGTTCCCGGGCTGCTGCGGATGTTCAACAGCGAATTTGGCGGCCAGATCGCGTGGCTGCTGCCCTCCGCACTGATCCTTGCTGCCGGCCTGCTGTGGGTGGGACGCCGGGCGCCGCGGACTGACGCCGTCCGGGCGTCGGTGCTCGTCTGGGGTTCCTGGGTCCTGGTGACCGGCCTGGTCTTCAGCTTCATGGCGGGCATCATCCACCCCTACTATGCGGTGGCATTGGCGCCGGGGATCGCAGCCCTGGCCGGCCTGGGGCCGGCCCTTCTCTGGCAGCACCGGCGGCAGGCCGCCGCGGCGGTCTTCCTGGCCGCCGCAGTGGCCGCGGCAGCCCTGATGGCATTCACCCTGCTGGGAACCACATCCGCCTACGGCCCGTGGCCGCGCTGGGTGGTGCTGGCGGCAGGCCTTGCGGCCGCAGCAGGAACAGGGTTGAACAGGTTCATCCGCCTGCGCTCCGTGCAACGGACGACGACGGCGCTCGCCATTGCGGCATCGCTCGCCGGCCCGCTGGCCTTCTCCATGTCGACGGCGGCGACGGCGCACAGCGGGGCCATTGTCAGCGCCGGACCGGCGACGTCGTTCGGCGGCCCGGGCGGGTTCGGCGGAAACCGGACCGGCGGGTTTGGCGCGGGCGGCACGTCCCGGCAGTTCAACGGCCAGGCTGGACAAGGCCAGGCCGGACAAGGCCAGGGTGCCGGCCAGGGCGGGGCAGCAGGCCAGGGCGGGGCAGCGCAGGGCGGTCCGGGTGCCACCGGTGGCCGCGCCGGCGGGATGGGCGGCCTCCTGGGTGCGCCCACGCCGTCGGCCGGGCTCGTGGCCGCATTGAAGGACGGTGCCTCAAACTACACCTGGGCAGCGGCAGTAGTCGGTTCGAACAATGCCGCAGGTTACCAACTGGCCACGGAACTGCCGGTGATGGCCGTGGGCGGCTTCAACGGCACCGACCCCTCCCCCACGCTGGAACAGTTCCAAGCGCTGGTCTCCCAAGGCCGGATCCACTACTTCATTGCCGGCGGGACCATGATGTCCAGCAGCGGCTCTGACGTCTCCACCCGGATTGCACAGTGGGTGGAGTCCACGTTCCCGGCGCAAAACATTGGCGGGACCACGGTCTATATCCTGGCGGGATAAACCGGCGCCGGGGATCCGCCTGCAGCAAATCGACGCGCCATAATTCGTGACTTCCGTTACCCAAATGTGACTAATGCGCAATCTTCCTGTACCGTCGATTGGGTGCGGTCCCCGTTCGGGCCGCATATCCCGGGTTGACGCCAAGCTCTGCCGCTTCCCGGATTCCGCTTGAGCAACGGCAGAGGCGGGGGACCCACCGTCCCGGGCAATGATTGCCCTTGGGGTTAAGCCAGCACGTGTTTTTTCCGTGCGGCCGGATGCCCTCATCCGAACCCGACAGCTAACTCCGCAGGTGTGAGAGGCGATCAATCATGTCTAAATCCATGGCAAAACCATGCCTGCAAACCAAGGCAAAACATCGGGCCAAACCCCAGCCCGCCAAAAAGACCACCGTGGGCCGGCGTGTTGCGGTCCTCGCTGCATCATGCGCGGTGCTGGTTGGCGTTGGCGCGGCAGGCCAGGCGACCAACAACATGACCCAGGCGTCGTCCACCGGGTCAAGCGCTTCCACGTCGGCGGCGGATGCCCAGATGAGCATCGAGAAGAGCGAAATCCGTTCCAACCCGGCCGCTAATCCTGCTCCTTCCGCCATCAGCGTGGCACCGCAGGCCGCGGAGCCGGCCCCCGCGCCCGCTCCCGCCGCCCCGCCGGCTGAAGCACCCGCACCTGCGCCGGCCCCCGCGCCTGAGCCTGCTCCCGCCGTCGCGGTTAACGATCCCGCGGGCGCCCAGGCCTACGCCGCCAGCCAGCTGTCCTCCTTTGGCTGGGGACCGGACCAGATGCAGTGCCTGCAGACGCTGTGGACCAAGGAATCCGATTGGACCACCACCGCCACCAACGCCAGCAGCGGCGCGTACGGCATCGTCCAGTCGCTGCCGGCGGAGAAGATGGCCAGCGCAGGCGCCGACTACCTGACCAACTACCGCACGCAGATCAACTGGGGCCTGGACTACATCAAGAAGAGCTACGCCTCGCCCTGCGGTGCGTTGAACTTCCACCTGGCACACAACTGGTACTAGGCACCACCTGCACCGGGCGCAACGCAAACCGCGGGCCGCATCATGTCGATGCGGCCCGCGGTTTGCGTTAACCGGCGCCCTGGACGTCGCCCGGCCCGGCATTCCGCCAGGGGATGTACTGGACAGACCACTTGTTGCCGTCCGGATCGGCGAAGTACAGGAAGTGGCCCCACTGCTGCACATCCACGTCGCTGACGTCCACGCCGTTGCCCTTGAGCTGGCGGTGGGCAGCCTCGATGTCGCTGACCACCAGCTGGAGGTTGGATCCTGTGCCGGGCGGAGCGTCGGTCAGCCCTTCGCCGATGCAGATGGAGCAGGCGGAGCCGGGTGGCGTCAACTGCACGAAGCGGATCGACTCCGACGGGCGTTCGTCGTAGTCGGCGTTGAAGCCAACCTTGTTGACGTAGAAATCCTTGGCGCGGTCCACATCGGATACAGGGACAAAGACAAGTTCAAGTTTCCAGTCCATCCGCACAGGCTAGCGGCGGGAACGGTTTTGAAAAAGGGTGGAACCTACCCGGCGATCCCGTACAGGCGGTCGCCGGCGTCGCCGAGGCCGGGAACAATGTAGGACTTCTCGTTGAGCTTCTCGTCGATGGAGGCCAGGACGATGTGCACGTTTGCGTCGCCCAGTTCCTCCTCCAGCTTGGCCAGGCCCTCCGGGGCTGCCAGCAGGCAGATGCAGGTGACGTCGGAGGCGCCGCGCTTGAAGAGGAACTTGATGGCCTCACGCAGGGTTCCGCCGGTGGCCAGCATCGGGTCCAGGACGAAGACCTGGCGGCCGGTGAGGTCCTCGGGGAGGCGCTCGGCATACGTGATGATGTCCAGGGTTTCCTCGTCCCGGGCCATGCCCAGGAAGCCCACCTCGGCGGTGGGCACCAGCTTGGTCATGCCTTCCAGCATGCCCAGGCCGGCCCGCAGGATGGGAACTACCAGCGGCGTGGGCTTGGTGAACGCGGTGCCGACCGTGGTGCTGACGGGCGTTTGGATGGTGACGGGCTCGGTGCGGACCTCCCGCGTGGCCTCATAGGCCAGGAGGGTCACCAGCTCCTCCGTCAGCTGGCGGAAGACCGGCGACGGCGTGTTTTTGTCCCGCAGGACGGTGAGCTTGTGGGCGACCAGGGGGTGGTCAACAACGAGAGTGCGCATCCCCTAAAACTATCATCCGGCGCTGCCTTTGCCGGGTCCGTAGTGTTCGCCGTCGTGCAGCTCCTCGGCCACCACGTCCCGGACGATGGGACGGTCGAACGACGGCGCCGCACCCACGTGTTCCCGCCTGCGGACAATGTGGAACAGCCGGTGGGCCATAATCACCACACCCACCCAGGTGAGCCCCAGCAGCCAGCCCGCCATGACATCCGTGAGCCAGTGGTGGCCCAGGAAAACCCTGCTCAAACCCATGGCGATGATGAACACCGCGCCCGCCGTGATGGCCAGGACCCGGACGCGCATGGCGTGGAACTGGAGGCAGATCAGGTACACCACCAGGCTGATCACCACGGTGGTGTTCAGGGTGTGCCCGCTCGGGAACGACGGGGAATCCTCATACGGCGGAACGGCGTCTGCGTGATCCGGGCGCGTGCGTCCCACCAGCTTCTTGCCGAAGGTGGTGGCGGTAATGGACACGGCAGCGGCTCCGCCGATCAGGACCAGCGGACGCCAGTTGCGGCTGAGGAAGGTCAGCCACGCGGTGAGGATGCTGGCCAGGATGGGCATTCCGATGCCACCGCCGATATTGGTGAACCCGGTAACGAACGCGTCGAGCCCGGGGCTGCGGAGGCTCTCGGACAGGGCCAGCGCCGGCTTGTCCAGGTTGGCCAGCCCGGCGGAGTCCACCACGTCGTCATACACCTCGGCGCCCAGCAGGGCGAGGGAGACGATGACAACACCGCCCACGAGGATGGTGAGGACCAGCGCCGCGTAGGGTTTGAACCAGGTCCCCAAGCGGTCCCGAAGCGTATCCATGGTGCCTCCCGGCATCGGTAAGTAACCTGAGTATCCCCGAAACTATCATTGAGCCATGCCGTTGCCCGAAAAGAAACACGACGCCTGGATGGGCCTTGCCCTCGCGGAGGCGCACCGCGCCCTCGCCACGGAGGACGTGCCCATCGGCGCGGTGGTCATTGGGCCCGACGGCAGGGTGCTGGGTTCCGGCCGGAACCAGCGGGAGGAGCTGGGTGACCCAACAGCCCATGCCGAGGTGGTGGCCATCCGGGAAGCTGCCGCACGGTTGCAGGAACGGGCCAGGCTCGACGGCGGCCAGGGCGACGGCTGGCGGCTCTCCGACTGCACGTTGGTGGTCACCCTGGAACCCTGCGCCATGTGCGCGGGCGCGATCGTCCTGGCCAGGATCCCCCGGGTGGTTTTCGGGGCGTGGGACGAGAAAGCCGGTGCCGCAGGATCCGTGTTCGACATCCTGCGCGAACGACGGCTCAACCATTGGGTTGAGGTGTACCCGGGCGTCCGCGAGGAAGAGTGCGCCCGGTTGCTGCGCGAGTTCTTCGCGGCGCACCGCAGCAGCCTTTAGCGCGTCCGGAGGCGGGCATCTTTACCGCGGCCGGCTTCGGACAGTCCGCGGCCCGTTTCAGGCAGTCCGCGGCGGGTTTCAGGCAGGCCGCGGCTGCCCGTTCCCTCGGTCGCCCGCTGCCACTACGGCCAGCAGGCCCTGGGCCGTGCTGCTCCAGCCGGGGAGGTCCCTCCGCGCCTCGGCTGCGGCTGCGCGCCAGCCCTCGCGGACCCGTGCGTCCCCGAGCCACCGCCGCAGGACCGCAGCCAGCCGGCCGGGACTCTCCTGGCCCCCGACGGGCAGGGGAACCGCTGCCCCCGGAAGTCTTGGCCCGCCGTCGGACGTTTCCAGTCCGGCGAGGGTAAGCGCCTCCACCGCGCCCGTGCCTGCCCTGACCAGCGCTGGGATGCCGCGGGCCAAGCTCTCGGTGACGGCCATCCCAAACGCTTCCGTCCGTGACACCAGCAACGTCAGGTCGGTCCGGGCCCACTGTGCTTCCAGCGGCTCGCCGGTGAGTTCGCCGGTCAGCCACACCCGCTCCTGCAGACCGTTCCCGGCAACCGCAGCCTGGACTGCCTGCGCATACACCGGATCGGCCCGGTCCGACCCCACGAACGATGCAGTCCAGTCAAGATCCCTGATCCGGCCCAGGGCCTCGACCGTGAGCAGCTGGTCCTTGTTGGGCAGGAGCGCCGCAACGACCGCCAGGTGGGGCGGCGTGGAACCGGCCGCCAAAGGTGCCGGCTCCACGCCGGGGAGTACAACCCGCGCTTGCGGGAGCCCCCGTTTGCGGAGCACGTTTGCCGCCGACGTGCTGGTGCAGATGACCCCGGTTGCGGCGCGCAAAGCCCTGGCTTCGCGTTCAAGGGCCTGCGTGCCTGCATCTTCCGGCACGGGCATATGCACCAGGACCCATGTTTGCCGGCCGGCTTTCGCAGCGAATTCCAGTTCGTCCGGAGCGCCCACGGCCACCAGTCCATCCACGATCGCCACCGGCTGCCCGGGATGTGTTTCCGGGTCCCACGCCCCGATGAGGGCGCCCAGCCGGCGTCGTTCGTGTGCGCCGGCATCCGGCCAGGTGCCCTCCACGGCAATGACCTCAACCCCTGCACCCAAGGCCTGGAGGCCGGCAACCAGGCGCGCGTTGTAGACATTGCCGCCCGAGCTGTGGCGGATATTGCCCGGGACGAGCAGCCGAAGGGGGCGCATGGTCAGTCGGACAGGTCCAAGGCGTAGGTGGCCCAGGCGTCCGGATTTTCCCGGAGGGTGACGTCGATTCCCGCCAGCTCGGGGCCGTCTGCCGTGTCCTTGATCCTGGCCGCCACCTTCCGGGCGATGTACTCGGCCAGCGCCTCCGTGGTGGTGAGCTTGCCCTCGAAATCCGGGTGCTCGTCCAGGTTTCGGTAGTTCAGGCCGCCCAGCACGTCCTCGATGATGGTTCCGGCGGCTCCAATGTCCAGCACGATCGCGTCCGTGTTCAGGGCACGACGCCGGAAGCTCACCTCAGCGACGAATGTTGCGCCGTGCAGTGCTTGTGCGGGCCCGAATGCTTCGCGCGGAAGGCTGTGGGCGATCATGAAGTGGCGGCGGACTGTCAAGCTGAACATGGGCTACCTTACGTTTCGGAGTTGTGGGTTGCTTGGCTGGGGGCCGGGTTGCCGGAAGGGTATTCGACCACGTGGCACAGGGCTTCCAGCGTGCCGTCGGACAGGCTCTGGACCACCTCGGGAAGGTCCTCGAACCGGGACGAACCGGTCAGGAACGCATCGAACACGGGGTCCTTGAGCAGCGATACGGCAAGGTTGAGGCGGTCCGCATTGGTGCGGCGGTGGCGCCGGGACCGGGCCACCATGCCTACCTGGCTGGCCCTGATGGACAGCCTGCGCGCGTGAAAATCCTCGCCCAACGGTATGGTCACCGTCCGGTTGGCGTACCAGGACATCTCGATGACATCACCGTCGTCGCCGACGAGCTGGAGGCTGCGTTCCAGCCCTTCCTGCGAGGCCGAGCAGTGGATGACAATGTCGCAGTCGGCCAAGGCATCATCGGGGTGGGCGAAGTCGACGCCCAACGCGTCCGCCAACTGCTTCCTGCCCGGATCCAGGTCCACCAGTTGCAGGCGCTGCAGCGGGAATGTGCGCAACAGGGTGGCGACCATGCCGCCCACCAGGCCCGCGCCGACGACCGCCACCCGGTCCCCCAGGCGCGGCCCAGCCTCCCACAGGGCGTTGACTGCGGTTTCGACCGTGCCAGTCAACACCGCGCGCCGGGACGGGACATCGTCCGGGATCCGCGTCAGGGACTCCACCGGCACCACATAACGGTCCTGGTGCGGGCTCAAGCAGAACACGCGTGCGCCCTTCCAGTCCTGGGGCCCTTCCTCCACAACGCCAACGGAGAGGTAGCCGAATTTTACGGGCCCGGGGAACTCTCCTTCCTGGTGCGGGGCGCGCATCTGCTCAGCGACCCGGGGCGGAACAGCGCCGGCGTGGACCACCATTTCGGTGCCCCTGCTGATGCCGGAGTAGAGGGCACGGACCAACACCTCGCCGGGACCGGGTGCGGGCATTTCTTCGGGCCTGAGCTCGCCGTGCTGCTTTGCGGTGGTCCAGTAGGCGGTTGCGTGGATCGGAGGCTGTGGATTCATCATCTTGCTGATGAATCTAGCCCGACGTGCATGCGCCGGGAAAGTCCGACGGCGGCCGGCGGCGTTTCCGGTCACCGTTCCGTTTGGGAAGAGGCGGGTGAACGGCCCGGCGGACCGAGTGCGCACAGAGTGCGCACCGCAGCTTGGGCGTGGGGCCGCTTGCTGCGGTCGAGGCTTGTGGGCGCAGCAAGCGTCCGCAGTGGCCGTCGGGCGGCATACGCATGGGGGTGTCCCGCCGCCTAAGCAGAGGGCGGGTGGAGAATGCGGTCCAGGCACGCTTCGGCCAGCGAGTAGTCGATTCTGCTCAGGTCCGCGACGCTGAAGGGCACTCTTTGCAGGGGCCTTGGCTCTGCTCTTTCCAGCTCCGGCGCCGTCCTGTCGTGGTCGACGAATCCCGGTGGCCACACGGGTGGTTCCCAGTCCTGGTGTTCGCTGTGGTAGTGGCGGCCGCTGGGTGAAATCCATCCCGGCGGTTCGTTCTTGGTGGCCGGGGTGGGTTTCCAGCCCGTGGTGTGCCGCAACCGGTGATGTTTCGGACAGGGCTGTCCCAAGTTGCTGATCCCGGTGTCGCCCCCGTCGGCCCAGGCGAGGATGTGGTCGGCCTCGGTATCCAAGGAGGTGTTGCTGCACCCGGGGAACGGGCACTTACCGTCCCGGAGCCGGAGCCAGTTCCGCATCGCCTTGCCCACCCGGTAACGGGTCCTGCCGATCTCCAACGGTGCCCCGTCCCGCGGATCCACGAGCACCCGGTAAAACGAGCCCGCCCCCTCAGCGACCAACCGACGGGCCATCGACGGCGGGATCGGCCCATACCCATCCAGCACCGCCGCCTCATCCGTCAACCCCAGCAACGAAAAGACCGGCACGGTCACCAACACCTGCGCACGGATGGGCGAACGCGGAAGGTCGGCTTCGTCACCAGTCCCCGCCCCGTCCCTGATCCCGTCAACGGTCCTGGTCCCGGGCCCGCTGCCCGGGCCGTGTCCGGCTGCGTGACCAGCCCCGCCCGCAATACCGGCGGCTACGCTGCCGCCGCCCAGGATTGCCCCGGCAAAGGTATCGGCACGCAACTGGGTGAGGGTCCGCGTCTCCCCCGACCCCTGCACGCCGCGCGAGATCGCGGTGAGCCGGTTCCAGGCCGCGGCCGCTTGGTCTGCGGGCAGGAACGCCCCCAGCCACGCCATCCCGTCCCGGTCCGGCCGGTACTCCACCCGCCGGTCCGCCACCGACTTGGCATGACGCTTCTCGATGCTCTCACCATGGTGGCGCTCCCGCCAGGAACGGGCCTTCGCCCGGAACCGGTGCGCCGGCAACTCCCCAACCGGACACCCCCGCGCCGCATCCGGCGCCTCAGAGTCCAAAAAATGCGCTTCCAACGCCGCCGCCCCCGCAGCATCCAACCCGGCCGTTTCATCGGCCATCACCGTGGCGTGCTGCCAGGACAGGGTCCCGTTGTTCAAAGCAGCCGCAGTCCGCGGCAAGAAGTCGCTCAGCGCGTGCGAGGTGGCCAAGAACGAAGACGCAGCCCGCGGACCCAGCGCCAGCACGCACCCGATCTCCGCCGCGACCGCCATCTCCTGCGCCACCACCGGCACCCGCGGCCCCGCCACAACACCGGCAGCATCCGCATACGCCACCGCAGCCCGCGCTTTCAAACCGGCGACCCGGGCTTCCACCTCCCTGGCCCCGGCCAGAACATCAAGGCACCCATCCGCCAGCCCAGCCAACGGATCAGCAGCACAGAACGGCTCCCCACCACACCCGTCCACCTCGGCAACCAGCACGGCAAGAGCAGCACGAATATCCGCCAACGCCTCCACCACCGCCGCTTTCCCCATAAACCCATCATGGCAAGGGGGTACGACATTTAAGCGGCCGCCCACCACAGCCGGTCACCCAAAATACACGGGACAGGTTTCGGCAAGCTCAACCACCAGGTTCCAGATTTCGACAAGCCCAACCACCGACAGGCCCACCCACCCAAAGCCCGGCCACCCGGCAAACAGCCCGGATCCGGCTTCGTTTTGGGGATGACGGCCTCGCTCCGGTACCCTATTGAGGTTGGTGACGTGTCCGAGCGGCCGAAGGTGCAACACTCGAAATGTTGTTTGGTGTAAAAGCCAACGTGGGTTCAAATCCCACCGTCACCGCCACGTAAAAAGGCCCGGGTTCCCTGGAAACAATGGAACCCGGGCCTTTCGCTTGCCCCGGCCGGGAGGGGGTTCAAATCCTCCGGCGGGAACGACTCACCCGTACCGGCAGCTGAAGCTCCGCACCCCGAAGAAGCGTCAGTAGCTCGGATCGATCATGGTCATGCCCGCGACGTTTGCGCTGTCCAGCCGGGGCAGCATCTCTGCGGCCTCTTCCAACCCGATGACGCGTTCAACAAGCTTCTGCGGCTGGAGTGCGCCGGATTCGATCAGGGCGAGCATTCCAGGGTAATCCGCCGCGGCCATCCCGTGGCTTCCGAAAACGTCCAATTCCCACGCAATAACCCGGGCCATCTGAACGCGCGGGTGGCCCTCAACCGGCGGCAGTAGCCCGATCTGGACGTGCCGGCCACGTCGCCGGAGGCTCAGGATCGCGTCGGCGCAGGTCTGCTCGCTGCCGACGGCGTCGATGGAGACATGGCTTCCTCCCGTCAGGGCCTGTACCTTCGACGGAATATCAGAACCATCGGCGACCACTACGTGATCGGCCCCGAGGGAAGCCGCCACATCAAGGGCGGCCGCGTTCCGGTCCACGGCAATGACGTTGCCGCCCAGTGCCTTGGCGATCATTACGGCGCTGAGGCCAACACCGCCCACGCCAACAATGGTGACCCATTCACCGGCGGCCAGGCGTGCCCGGCTTGTCAGGGCCCGGTAGGCGGTGGCAAAACGGCAGCCCAGGCTGGCCGCCGCTTCAAAGCTGACCCCCTCGGGGATCGCCACGAGATTGGTGTCCGCCGCATGGATCACCACGCGCTCAGCGAACGACCCCCAATGCGTGAAGCCCGGCTGCTGCTGGTCCGGGCATACCTGTGCATTGCCGCCCAGGCACCACTCGCAGGTCCCGCAACCCTCCACGAAGGGCGCCGTCACCCGGTCACCCACCGCCCAGCCGGTTACTCCGGGACCAACCTCAACAACGACGCCGGCGAACTCGTGCCCGGGAACGTGCGGCAGGGCGATGTCATCGTGTCCGGCCCACGCGTGCCAGTCGCTGCGGCACAAGCCCGTGGCGATGACGGAGATCACCACGCCTCCTACCGGGGCCTCAGGCTGGTCTACGTCCTGGACGGTCAGCGGTCCGGCGATCTGGCGCATGACAAGGGAACGCACGGGCTCTCCTTCGGTTTGATTGTCCAGCCCAGTCTAGGTGGGGGCGAGGGTGAACCGGGCGCGCCTTCATCGTTGCGCCAAAGGTCCCTGTGGCCCCCTCCCAACGGCCGGTACGCGTCCCGCGACTGAAGCGAACCGCCAGGAGATGTGCGTTGTGCAACATTCATGCAGAATAGGGTTTCAATCAGGCATCTGCGCCTGGAAAACAGGCCTAAGAGCGGAGCGGGGCACGGATGCACGAGCTTTTCGCGGCGTCCTGCGAGCGCGGGGTTCTGCGGCTGCGTTGGGCCCCGGACGTCCACATAACGTACGAGATCGCCGTTCGGGCGGCGCGGACCCTGGAAGGCTTCAGCGACGGGTGGGTGCTGCCACTCCTGGTTGACCTGAACGGAGTGGCAGGGTTGACGCCCGAGGCCAGGGCGGGCATGAATTCTTACCGGGGATTCTCGGCGGTGGCCCTCATTGGCGACGGACCCATGGGCAAGGTCGTGGCGGCGTTTTCCCAACGGTCGCTGACTCCCACCGCGTACTTCACGAACGAGGGCGAAGCCCTAGATTGGTTGTCGGGCCAGGGCAGCAGGACCGCGAAGTAGCGCAGAGGCCAACATTCGGGGCCGTTCCCTTCAGTGGGGGGCGGACGACGGCGGCCCGTTGGCTCCCCCTTCGGCGCGCTTTTTGATGCCCAGCAGCATTGCCCGGTCCATCACGAGATAGCCGGGCCGGAGGAGGAAGTCCATCACACGCAGCCCTGCAGGCCGGCCCGCGCCGTACCGCGTCCTGAGCAGGAGCCTGGTACCGGAAGGGCCGGCGTCGTGCAGCACGAACTGCCACGTACCGGTCACTGTTCCGGGCGGGGCTCCCGGGCTGGAATCCAGGACGAGGTGGCGGTCCTGAGCCAGGTCCACGACGCGCGGCCCCCGCCTACCGCCAGGGTGGCCACCAGGTGTGAAAGCGATGATGTCTCCCACCTTCAGGTCCTGCCACTCGGGATGGATGCGGTCCGCGTTGGTGACCCCCAGACGGAGCAAGCCGTTCTCCACCGCCGTATAGGAATACAGGCCGGCCCGGTCCACTCCCATTTGCACGAGCCATGGCCAGACCTGACCGGGGCGTGCGGCGACGGTAACCGCCATGGTCCAGACGTCGTCGGCGTCGGGAATCAGTTCGTCGCCCGGAAGCGGCGCAGTCTTTTCGGGCCCGGTGGCACCCCATGTCCGCAGCACCCGCGGCAAGAGGCCATGCGTGGACAGACCGGCTGCGACGGCGGCCGCAAGGAAACCGCGAAGCCGGCGCCGCCGGGGGCCAGGCCCGGATTGTGGACCGGAACGGACACCGGGACCCGACGCTGTGCCACCCATGGCACACCTCCTCCTGGTTCCAGGGATGCCTCGAGGCTACAAACCGACACCCCAAGGCCCCCAGAGTCCAAAGCCCCTACAGCCGCGTGTCGAAGGATCCGCAGAAAACGTTCTCGTTAAAGGTGCCTTGGAAGCCGGACTTGCCCTGGATCTTTTCCACAGTGGCCCGGATGGCCTCCCGGGTCCCGGCGTGCGCGTGGATTGCCGTCTTGACCATGGGCACGTCGATGAGGTGGTTCGGCTGGTTCAGGGACACGAACACGGTGGGCACCTCGGTGACGTACCAAGGGATTTCCGCCGCCATGGGCGAGGACCACTTGATCCGGATGGCGGCCTCCTGCGCGAAGCCCTTCACGTTGGCGAACACGAAGGCGGCGTCGTACTTCTCCGCATAGTCCCCCGTGGCCTCCTCGGAGATGACGGACATGAAGTTGACCCCGGTCTCCCCGGCCGCCTCGCGCTGTTCAGCCGTCCGGTACAAGGACACCTGGAAGCCGGCAGCCTCGAGTTCCTCCTTCACCACATCCAGGTAGGCCAGCGGATCAGCCCGCGTGAAGTCGGCACCGCCGGAGATGCCGTAGAGGCGGATCCGCGGATGGGTTTCGGGTGTGATGGGCAGGTTCCCCGCGGTGTCCTTGACCAGGGTCACGGTCTTGTCGGCGATCTCCGCAGCCACCGAACGGTGCGCAGCGGATCCAATGGCGGCAAGCGCCTCGGCAGGCGGCACCAGTTGGTCTGCAGCCTTCAGGTGCAGCCCCAGCGATGCCTTCAGGCCGAGGATGCGCCGCAGCGCGTCGTGCAGCCGCTGCTCGGTGATGACGCCCGACTTGTAGCCGTCCAGCATGTACTGGAAGTCCTCGGCCGGGTTCCGGAAGAAAAGGAACATGTCGCAGCCGGCGGCGATCGTTGCCGGGACCAGGTCCTTGCGCTTCTTCGCTTGCGTGAGGCCCACCATCTGCGAGGCATCGGTGAGGACCAGCCCGTTGAAGCCGAGCTCCCCGCGCAGCAGGTCCTGCAGGAGCTCCGGGGACAACGTGGCGGGCAGGATCTCTGCGTCGGCCAGGCCGGGCCGGAAATGCCGCGAAACTTCCGGCGCTCCAATGTGGCCCACCATGATCGACTGGACCCCGTGGGCAATCATCTCCCGGTACACGTGCCCGTAGGTACGGTTCCATTCCTCGTACCCAAGGGTGTTGTAGGAGGTGACCACATGCTGGTCCCGCTCATCGATGCCGTCCCCGGGGAAATGCTTCATGGCGCAGGCCGTCGGTGATTCGCTGATGCCGTCGAAGTACTCCTTGGCCCGTTCCACCACGATCTCCGGGGTGTTGCCGAACGAGCGGGTGGAGATCACGGTGTTCCGCCAGTTGTAGTGGATGTCCACGATCGGCGCGAAGGCCCAGTTGCAGCCCAGGGCCGCGGTCTCCACCCCGGCTACCTGCCCCATTTGCCGGGCAATGTTCTTGTCCGGGTGGGAACCGGCCTGCAGGTGCGTGGAGACGAACGTGCCGTCGTCGCAGCTGCCTGCACCGCCCATTTCCGGGTTGGACGCAACCAGCAGCGGAATCCTGGACCTGGACTGGGCGTAGCGGATGTGTTCCTGGACGGCGGCTGACGGTCCGGGCCGGTAGCGCATGCCGCCCACGTGGTAGTTGTCCAGCACGCCGTCGAGGTAGCCGGGCGAGTAGTCGTTGTTGTGGTTGATGAACAGTTGCCCGATCTTTTCCTCGAGCGTCATTCCCGCAAGGGTGCCCTCCACCCAGGCGATGGCCCCGGCGTCGAGGTTGAACGGCGCGGCCGCAAGGTCGACGTCGAACTGCCGCGGCGGGGTGCGCCCAGCCGTCCGCTCGGGGGGTACGACGCCGGCGATCCCCTTGAGTGCCTGGGCCACGACGTCGGCGACGGGTGCGGCGATGTCCACCACCACTCCGGCTTCGTCGTCCTGGAGCGGCTCAAGGGTGGCGAGCTGGGAGTCCAGCAGCGCGGGTGGCATGAAGTGGCCGCTGCGGCCTTCCGTCCGCGCCTTCAGGACTTCCTTGCTGCCGTTCAGGTGCAGGAAGACCGTGTCCGGCGCCTGGGCACGGATGGCGTCGCGGTACGAGCGGCGCAGCGCCGAGCAGGCCAGGACCAGGCCGCCGTCGGCCGCGCCGGCAAGCCTGCTGCCCACGGTGGCCAGCCAGGGCCAGCGGTCCTCGTCCGTCAAGGGCGTGCCGGCAGCCATCTTGGCGACATTTTCCACCGGGTGCAGGGAATCGCCGTCCAGGAACGGGACGCCCAGTTCGCGGGCCACGAGATCGCCGATGGTGGTCTTGCCGCAGCCGGAGACGCCCATCACGACGATTCGGATCTTGCTCATCGGGTGCTTTCCTTACCAGTCGTGGCCCGCCTCACCAGTCATGCACCGTGCCGTCGACCAGGCGGTTGTAGGGCAGGTAGGCCTGCTGGTAGGGGTAGGCGGCGGCTGCTTCCTCGTTGAATTCGACGCCGATGCCGGGCTTGTCGCCGGGGTGCAGGTAGCCGTCGGTGAACGTCATGGACTGTTCGAAGACCTCGTTGGTCTTGTCCGAGTGCTGCATGTACTCCTGGATGCCGTAGTTATGGATGGCAAGGCCCACATGCAGCTGCGCGGCGAAGCCCACGGGCGAAATATCCGTGGGGCCGTGGAAACCGGACTTGATCTGGTACTGCGCCGCGAAGTCCATGACCTTCTTCAGCGGCGAAATCCCGCCGAAGTGCGTGGACGCTGCCCGGACATAGTCGATCAGCTGTTCCTTGATCAGCGTCTGGAAGTCGAACACGGTGTTGAAGATTTCACCGATCGCCAGCGGTGTGGTGGTGTGCTGGCGGACCAGGCGCAGGCCCTCCTGGTTCTCCGCCGGAGTGCAGTCCTCCAGCCAGAACAGGTCATACGGCTCCAGGGCCTTGCCCAGTTTCGCGGCCTGGATGGGCGTCATCCGGTGGTGCCCGTCATGCAGCAGCGGGATCTCGGGGCCGAACTCGTTCCGGACAGCCTCAAAGACCGTGGGCAGGTGCCGTAGGTAGGCGCGGGTGTCCCAGTCCTCTTCCTGCGGGAACGCTCCCCGGCCGGCGGGCTCGTAGTCATACCGCTCCCCCGATGCCTGTGCCTGGGCAGCCACGCCGTAGACGGCTTTGATCCCCGGGATGGCGGTCTGGATCCGGATGGACTTGTAGCCGAGCTCCAAGTGCTCCCGCACGGAATCGAACAGCGACTCGATGTCCGAGCCGGACGCGTGGCCGTAGGCGCGCAGTCCGTTCCGGGACGCTCCGCCCAGCAGCTGGTACACGGGAAGCCCGGCAACCTTGCCCTTGATGTCCCACAGCGCCATGTCCACGGCGGCGATGGCCGCCATGGTGACCGGGCCACGGCGCCAGTACGCGCTCCGGTACAGGAACTGCCAGGTGTCCTCGATCCGGTGCGGGTCCTTCCCGATCAGCAGCTGCGCGACGTGCTCCTTGAGATAGGCGGCGACGGCGAGCTCGCGGCCGTTCAGGGTGGCGTCGCCGATACCCGTCACGCCGTCGTCCGTGGTGATCCGGAGGGTCACGAAATTTCGGGTGGGGCTGGTAACGAAGACATCGGCGGCAATGATTTTCATGGGACTAACTGTTCCTTCCGGAAGTAAAAGCGGGATTCAGGTACGTGCGGGGGTGGCGGCCGGGGCCGCTGCGAAGGATCCGAGCAGCCGGGAAACAAGGTCGACAACGTCAGGGTCCTCTGCGAGGGCAGCGCTGACGAGGCGAAGCAAACCCTGTACCCGATTGGTTCCGTCAAGTGCCACGGCAGCCTGGATGTCGGCGGCGAGCGGGTCCTGGAAGTCGTTTCCCGCGGTGACGTAGTCAATCCAGGCGGCAAGCATCAAAGCGCTGCCTGCGCCACTGCGGCCGTCGGCCCGTTCCGCCGCCATCACGGGTACCGCGCGCATGCGCAGCTTGGTGGTGGCATCGGCCGCGATCTGTGCGAGCCGGTGGGCGATACGCGCGTTTCCGAAGCGGTCCAGCAGGGCCCGGCGGTACGTCGGAATGTCCAGCCCTTCCCCCTGCAGGTGACGGGCTGCCTCGTCCCAGAAGTCCTCCACCGCTTTCCGGCAGAGGGGGTCAGCCAGGGCGTCCGCCACGGTGGCATGCCCGCGGAGCTGTCCCGCGTAGGCCAGGATGGAATGCGAGCCGTTGAGGAGCCACAGCTTCCGGTTCTCGTAGGGCTCGATGTCACCGACCACGACGGCGCCGGCCTCCTCCCAGCGGGGACGCCCGGCCGGGAAGTCCCCGCTGAGCACCCAGTTCCGGAAAGGTTCAGCCACCACCGGCGAATTGTCGCTGTAACCGCATTGCTCTTCCACCTCTGCGATGTCCGCCTCGGTGGTCCGCGGCGTAATCCTGTCCACGGACGTGCTGACAAAGCTGACGTTCGCCTCGATCCATCCGGCCAGCCCGGAACCCCATCCGGATGCCAGTCCCAGGACGGCCCGGCGGGCAACTTCACCGTTTGCGGACAAGTTGTCGCAGCTGACGACGGCGATGGGTCCCGCGCCGCTGTCCCGGCGCCTGGCAAGGGCCAACACCAGGCGGCCCAGCGGAGTGCCGGGCACTCCGGCCTCCCCGGACGCTGCTGCCGACAGCGCCCGGAGGTCATCCGCCGTGCCTGGGGCGCCGGCGTCGAACGTTCCATCCGCGGCCAGCCCGTAGGCTGCCTCGGTGATGGTCAGCGTGACCACCGCTGTCTCCTTCGCCGCGACAAGCTCGCAGAGCCGTGCCGTGTTGGCGCCATCCACCGCTTCCACAATGCTGCCGATGACTTCGAAGCTGTCCCCGCGGGCCGACCGCTCCACCAGCGTGTAGAGGCAGTCCTGGCGGGACAGCGCTGCCGCGGCGTCGGGCCGGCGCCCCGTGAACGCCGCGATCCCCCACTCCGCCGCGTCCGGGGCGTGCTGGGTATACCAGGCCTGGTGGGAGCGGTGGAACGCCCCCAGCCCAAGGTGCACGATGCGCACCGGAGGCTTGGGCAGCGGCTTCAGGCTGCGGTTGAGTGCAGGCGGCGCGGCGTTCACAGCTTGAACACCCTCCGTGGCGACCCGTCCACGATGTCCACGATAAGTTCGTGTGCCCGGTCCTCGGTGACCCGGTGTTCGGCCACGAGGCGGGCCAGGAAGGACGCCTCGATCCGCCGGGCCGTGTCGTGGCGGGCCGGAATGGAGCAGAAGGCGCGGGTGTCATCGATGAACCCGGAGGACCGCGAGAAACCCGCGGTCTCCGTCACCGCGGACCGGAAGCGCAGCATGGCGTCCGGGGCGTCCAGGAACCACCAGGGCGCACCGAGGTAGACCGACGGGTAGAACCCGGCCAGCGGCGCCAGTTCGCGGGAGAAGACGGTCTCATCCAGGGTGAACAGGACCAAGTGGAAGTCCTCTGCCGTGCCAAAGTCCTGCAGCAGCGGCCGGATGGCTTCGGTGTAGTTCACCGCCACCGGGATGTCGTGCCCGGTATCGGCGCCAAAGGCCTCGAACGTGGGTGCGTGGTGGTTCCGGAAGGAGCCCGGGTGGATGGTCATGACCAGCCCGTCCTCCACCGACATCCTGGCCATCTGGTACAGCATGTGGGCTTCGAAGGCGTCCTTGTCCCGGGCGCTCGCCTTGCCCGTCCTGCCGCGCTCAAAAAGCCGCTCCGCCTCGCCGTCGTCCAGTTTCAGGGTGGCAGGCGTGAACACGCCGTGGTCGGCGGAGACGGCGCCGCGCTCCACGAAGTGCCGGCGCCGCGACTCAAGTGCCTTGATGTACCCGGCGTAGCCGGTGGCACCCTCCCCCGCAGAGCCGAGGAGGCGTTCCACGTTCTCCTGCCAGGCCGGATGTGCCATGTTCAAGTACTGGTCCGGCCGGAAGGTGGGCAGCACCCGGCCGGCGAACGCGGGGTCCGCGTGCAGCGCAGCGTGGCTGTCCAGCGAATCCAGCGGGTCATCCGTGGTGGCGAGCACCTCGATGTTGAATTCCTTGAACAGTTCCCGTGGCCGGAAACCGGGCTCGGACAGTTTGGCCTGCAGGGCATCATAGAGCTGGTCGGCGTTCTGGCCGGACGGTTCCTCGGCCAGGCCGAAGACATGGGCGAACTCCTGCCGGATCCAATACCCGGAGGCGGTTCCCTCGAAAGCCGGCCATGCTTCACAGAAGTGCCGCCAGACCTGCCGCGACTCTGCGGGCTGGTTGCCCAGGCCCAGCTGGTCCATGGTCACCCCGCCGGCGTGGATCAGGCGGGTGACGTAATGGTCCGGAGTGACCAGGAGCGCGGCCGGGTCAGGGAACGGCGTGTTCTGTTCGATGACCGCGGCGTCGACGTGCCCGTGCGGGGAGATGATGGGGAGCCCTTCCACCCGGGAGAAGAGCGAGCGGGCAATGTCCCGGACCGCGGGATCGGCGGGCAGGAGCCGGTCCGGGTGGTCCGCTATGGTCTGCGCCATGGCTCAACGCCTCCCGGCTGCGACATTGAGCCCAGCCAAGGCGGCCGTGGCGCGGAGGTACTCGAGGTTCCCGGCGGTCCGTTCGGCCAGCGGGAGCTCAGTGGAAAAGTCCTCCACGGTCACCCAGCCGTCGTATCCGAAGGCGGCGAGTGCCTTGAAGTACTGCAGGACGCTGCCCTGGCCCGCGCGCAGGGGCGCCCACTCGTTCTTGAAAATGGCTGCCCCTGACTCGTCGGTCTCGCCGCTGTCCACCCACACCGCGTTCTTCACGTGCACGTGCGCCAGGTAGTCGCCGAGGAGCTCGAAGGCGGGCAGGTAGTCTTCCTGCCCTTCGATCAGCAGGTTGCCCAGGTCGTGGATGACGCCGACGTGCCGGGGGTCCAGTCCGTCCAGGAGCCGCAGCGCCGATGATGCCGACGCGGTGATGGTGCGGTGGTGCAGCTCCACGAGCGCCTTCACTCCGTGGTGCGCCGCCCGCTCGGCGATCCATTCGAAATCGCGGCGGGCAGCGGCGAAGAGTTCCGGGTAGGGGGTGCCGCTGGCCGGTTCGTTGCCCCAGGCGGCGGTTCCGAGCGGCGGCGTGGTCACCCGCACCTGGCCGGCGCCGAGCTTGGCGGTGGCGGCGAGCATGCGGTCCACATCGTCATGGTTGTCGCACCGCGCATACCCGCCGACGCCGGAGAACTCCAGGCCGGCGTCGCTGGTAATGGCGGCGATCCGGTCCAGGTGGTCTTCCATTCCGGCCAGCGGCACGGTGGCTTTGTTCCCGGCCCAGAAGCCGGGCTCGGGGGCGTCCCCCTGGTCCGTGATGCGCCATTCGACGCCGTCCCAGCCCTGTCCGGCAAGCTGCTGGACGGCCTCCTCGGGGGTCCACTCGGGGGTTGATGCGGTAAATACTGAAAACTTCATGGTGTCAGGCGCTTTCTGCCGTGCTGCCGGTGCGGACTTCGAGGTCGTTGTACTTGCCGGCCAGGACATCCTCGAAGAGGACGGGCTGGCCGAGGGTGGCCGAGACGTATACCGAACGCACCGCGGCAAGGGCATTGACGGCGTCGCTGACCGTGACTCCGGGCTGCTTCCCACCGGCGATCGCGGCCAGGATGTCCCGGTACTGACGGACATGGCCGGCCGGGTACACGGTGGGGTCGGCTGCTTTGTAGTCTTCCTCGGGGTACTTGGCGAGTTCTTCCTCCGACTGGTTGCCGCCGCCCTGGAGTCCCATGTCCGCCGAGGCGCCGCCTGCGGCCCTGCTGTGGAAGTACTCCAGCCGGTCGTTGTCCACCACGGCCGAGCCCTCGGAGCCCATGAGCTGCACGCGCACGGTCAACCCCGGGTAGGCGGCAGTGGTGGCGTGAAGGACAGCCAGGCCGCCGTTCTCGAAGGTCACGGTGGCTACCGCCGTGTCCTCCACTTCGATGCGTTCGTGGGCGAGGCGGGCGGTGTGCGCAAAGATCTCCACCGGCCGTCCCATGAACCACAAAAGCAGGTCCACGGTGTGCACGCCCTGGTTCATGAGGGCGCCGCCGCCGTCCATCGCCCACGTGCCGCGCCAGTCGCCGGAGTCGTAATAGCCCTGGCTGCGCCACCATGCCACCGAGGCGATGGCGGAGGTCAGCTTGCCGAACCGGCCATCGGCGATGGCGCGGGACACGGCGACGCTGGACTGGTCGAACCGGTGCTGGCTGATGACCGAGGCAACGATGCCTTTGCCCGCCGCTTCCTTCGCGGCTGCCTCGATTTCCTGGGCGCGGCTGAGGTCCACGTCGAGGGGCTTTTCGATGACCACGTGCTTGCCTGCCGCCAGCACCTCCAGGCTCTGCTGGATGTGCAGGCCGCTGGGAGTCGCCAGTGCCACGAGGTGGATGTCTTCGGCGGCGAAGGCCTCCGCCTGGGTGGTGTACAGGGCCGGCCGCGTACCGCCCTGCTGTTCGATGAAGTCCGCGAGTGCTTCGGCGGCCGCCGGGATGGCATCGATGAGGGCGACAATGCGGACTTCCGGGAATTCGCGGAGGGCTACGGCGTGGGTGCGGCCAATGACGCCGCACCCGGTGATGGCTGCATTCAAGGTGCTCATGCGGTCTGGACTCCTGCTTCTGCGGTGACTTTGGCGAAGGCGCGGGCTGCGATTCCGAAGGCCGTGGGGCCGGAGAATCCGCCCAGGCCGTGGGCACCGGCGAGGTGCGGCTCGAGGGAAGCGAAGCCTTCGTAGCCGTCCGCCTTGAGCGCCTCCACGGTCTTCAGGACGTCCCCGTCGCCTTCGCCGGCAGGCACCACGTGGCCGTTGGCGAAGAGGGCATCCTTGACCTGGAGGTATTCCAGGTGCGGGCGCAGCTTGGCGTATCCCTCGTCGAAGGGCTTGACGCCCACCTGGACGAAGTTTGCAGCGTCCCAGGCCACTTTCAGGGCGGGCGAGTCCACGGTCTCGATGATGTCCAGGACGCGGTCCGGGACGTCTCCGAAGATGTCCTTCTCGTTTTCGTGCAGGAGGATCACGCCGGCTTCCTCGGCCACGCCGGCCAGGGCGCGCATGCGCTCGATGACGTCATCGCGGATGCTGTCCACCTGGACTGACTCGCCGTAGTAGAAGGAGAAGATGCGGATGTACTTCGCGTCCAGGACCTTGGCGGCATTGACCGCCCGGCGCAACCGCTCCACCTCATGCTCCACCGGGAGGCTGACGTCCACTTTTCCAATGGGCGAGGCAATGGCCGAGACCTTCATGCCCTTATCTGCCAGCAGGGCGGCGAGTGCCTGGAGCTGTTCGTCACTGAGGTCCACAATGTTGGTTCCCCATGCGCTGCGGACCTCGATGTGGTTGGCGCCGAGGGCCTGCAGCACGGCGATTTGGACTGCGGGGTCGTCGTCGATTTCGTCGCCGAAACCTGACAGCTGCCACGTGACCTGGGTGGTCGAGACCATGGTTATTTAACTCCTCCGGCGGTCAGCCCGCCTACTAGGTAACGCTGGAAAATCAGGTAGAGAATGACCACTGGCGCTGCACACACCAGGGCTGCGGCCATCATCTGGCCGTAGTAGGGAATGGCGCCGCCTTCCTGCGAGGCACCAAAGATTTGCAGGGCGACGGCGGCGGTCTGGCTTTCGGGGCGCGTCATCACCGAGGCGAAGAGTACGTCGTTCCAGCCGAGCAGGAAGGCGAAGATGCCGGAGACGACGATGCCGGGCCAGCTCAGCGGCAGCACGATGCGGAAGAGGACGCCGAGGTTTGACGCGCCGTCGATCTTGGCTGCTTCCTCCAGTTCCTTGGGGAGCCCGCGCAGGTAGGTGACCATCACCCAGGTGGAGAACGGCATGGCGAAGGTCAGGTAGGTCACGAACAGGCCCCACTGGGTCCCGATCACCTGGATGCCGAGGTAGGTTGCCGCCGAGGAAAAGAGCACGAACACCGGCAGCACCATCAGGGTTCCGGGGACGGACTGCAGTGCCAGCAGGCCGCGCAGGATGCTGAGCCTCCCACGGAAGCTGTACCGGACCAGGACGAACGCGGTGGAAACGGACAAGGCCGCGGATACCACGGCGGTTGATCCGGCCACCAGGACACTGTTGGTCAGGCCGGTGGCCAGGCCTACGCTGGTCCAGATCTTCGAGTAGTTCTCGAAGGTCACCGACGACGGCCAGAACTCGCCGTTGGCAACGCCGATGTCCGAGTTCACCGAGGCCAGGAAGATGTAGAGCACCGGAATCAGGACGAGTGCACCCAGGAAGACAAGGATGATGACCAGCAGGGGGCCTGGCAGGAGCCGCAGCACCTCGTGCTGGCGGTGCGAGCCCGGACGGTCGACGTCCGCTGTCGGCGCGCTGCGGCGACCGGCGATGGTGGCGCTCATTTCTTCGCTCCTGGGGTGTCGGCGTCGTCAAGCTTCACGGCGCGGAGGTAGACGAACAGCGGGATGGCGATGAGCACCAGGGAAATGAAGGCCATCGCAGCACTCAGGCCAAAGCGGAAGCTCTGGAAGCTGGTGACGTAGGTCAGGATGGGGAGGACTTCCACGTCCGACGGCGCCGGGACCCCGAACAGCACGAACGGAAGCGTGAAGTTGTTGATGTGGTGCAGCATTCCGATCAGGAAGGCCAGCGACAGCGGACCCTTCAGGTACGGGAAGATCACGTAGCGCAACTTGTTCCACCACAACGCCCCGTCCAGGGCTGAGGCCTCGTGCACCTCGTGGTCCACGGACTGCAGGCCGGACAATGCCAGCAGGTAGATGAACGGCCAGGAGGCCCAGATCTGGACCAGGACCAGCGTCCAGAACGTTTGCGGCCCGTTGAGCCAGAGTCCCACGTGGATTCCCACGGTGCCGAGGGCCTCGTCGACGATGCCGCCGGGCTGGAGCATGGTCCGCCAGACGGTGGCCACCACGAAGGCTGGGAGGACGTACGGGATGAGGAAGATCGAGCGGATCACTGCCCGGCCCTTGAAGGCGTTCTGGGTTGCCACGGCGGCGGCGATGCCCAGCGGCAGCGTCACCACCATGGCCAGCAGCGAGTAGCTGACGCTAAGCCAGACGGCGTGCAACAGCGGCGAGCCGGTTACTGCTTCGACGAAGTTTTCGGCCCCGATGAGCGGTGCGCTGATCCATTTCCGCAGGGTGTATTGGTCCAGGTTCAGGACTGACATGTAGATGCCCAGGAGGAGCGGAACCACGATGATGATGATCATCAGGACCCCGCCGGGGATGAGCATCCAGAGCGGGCGGTTGCGTTCGCTCAGGCCCTTGCGGCGCAGTCCGCCCTTGGGGCCGGGCTGCTGCCCGGCGTCGTCGTTCCGGGGAGCCCGGCCAGCGGCGGAATCCACCGCAGGCCGGACTTCATGTGAGGCGTCGGTTGACATCGGAAGTTATCCCTTGGAGGCCCGGTCCAGGGAAGCCTGGCCCTTGTTTTGGGCGTCCTTGATCCTTTGATCCAGGGCGGAACCGTCCACTTTGCCCGCGGCCAGGTCCGGAATGGACTGCACAGTGACGTTGAGCAGGCCCAGCTGGATGTCGCCCCAGGCGCCGGTGAATGGCGTGGCTTTGGACTTGGCGGCGGCATCGGCAACGGGCTTGAGCTTGGGGTCCGTGAGGCTGGCGAGGGCCTCGGCGTTCGCAGGCAGGTCACCGAAGACCTTCTGGTAGTTCAGCTGTTCGTCCTTGGAGGTGATCAGCTTGATGTAGGCGAAGGCCAGGTCCTTTTGCTTGGAGTAATCGGCGACCACCAGGTTGTCGCCGGAGAGGATGCTGGCGGCGTCGCCGTCGGACTTGGACTGGGTCTGGCCCGGAGCGATGGTGGGCATCAGGGCGTACTCGTATTTGCCCGCAACTGCTGACTTGTCGAGCGTAGGGATGGAGCTGGACGTGGTCATCATCAGGTAGCCGGCCTTGCCGCTCGCGAAGGCGGCCACGGCGTTGCTGTTGCTCCAGCCAATCGATGCGGGGTCAACCACTTTGTCGTTGGTGAGCCAGCCGAAGTACGTTTCGTAGGCCTTCTTGACCGTGGGGTCATCCATCTTCAGCTTGTTGCCGTCCACCAGCGGGTTGCCGGCCTGGACGGACATGGCCCAAATAAACTTCCAAGGATCGAAGTTGTCCTTGTAGCCGGTGGCGATGCCGTAGGTGCCGCCGCTGGTCATTTTCTTGGCCTGGGCTGCCAGTTCGTCCCAGCTGGTGGCGGGCTTGTCGATGCCTGCCGCGGCAAGCAGGTCCTTGTTGTAGGCCATCACGAACGGACGGCTGACGAACGGGATGCCGGCCAGGTGGTCCTTGTCCGGACCCGAAATGCCCAAGGCTGCCTGGTTGAACCGGTCCTTTCCGCCCACCTTCTTCCAGTCGTCGTCCGAGAGGGTCACGAAGGCTTTGGTGGCGTAGGCCGTGGGGGTGAACGTCGTGCCAAGTCCGTAGACGTCCGGGCCCTGGCCCGAGACCACGGAGGTCTGGATGCGGGTGAGCTCATCGTTGGCCGAGGCGAAGGTTTCGAACTTCACGTCGGCGCCGGTTTCGGCCTTGAACTTGGCCGCGATGTCGCTCTGCCACTGCTTTTGCTGCTCGGGGTACTGGGTCTGGACGCCCACCAGGACGTTGAGGGTCTTGCCCGTCCCGTCCACTTTGCCGTCAGAGCTGGTTGAGCCGCCCCCGTTGCCGGAGCTCGATCCACACCCGGTCAAGGCGAGCGCTGCAGCCGTGACGATCGCCGCAAGCCCAGTAGTCGATTTAAACCTCATTGTTTCTTCTCCTCTAGGACACCCGCATGGCCACATCCGTCTTGTGGCGGAAATCACTGCAGGCGACTCGAGAGTCAGTCTAGGAAATTGGAAAGCTTGCGGCAAGCGGTTGCCAAAAGTTGCCATGAATGATGTCATTGGATCATCCAAAGTCGGGGAAACGCCGGTCGGAATGCTGCCGGCGGATTCCCCAAGCCAGCGATGAAAGGTCGGCAACTATGGCTAATCCATCGGTGGAAGCCGCTCCGCAGGGTGCCGGGGACGCGAACGCCCGGCGGGACCGTCCGCCCACCATCCGGGATGTCGCCGAGCTCGCCGGCGTCGCCACGTCCACGGTCTCCAGGGCCCTCTCTCGGCCCGAGCGGGTGAATCCCCGGACGCGGGTCCGGATCGAAGAGGCAGCCGCTGAACTCAACTACATTCCCAGCTCCCAGGCGCGCGGCCTCAGCTCGGGGCGGACGAACGCCGTGGCCGTACTGGTGCCCGACATCACCAACCCGTTCTACTTCGACATCATCCGGGGTACCCAGCACCAGCTCAAGGCAGCCGGCGTGACACAGCTCCTGGTGGACACGGAGGAGTCCAGCGAGATGGAACTGGATGCGCTGCACAAAATGCGCAAGTCGGCCGATGGCTTCATCCTGGCAGCGTCCCGCCTGACCGACGCCCAGCTGACGGAGGTCTCCCAGACACAGCCCCTGGTCACGTTCAACCGCGCGTCCACCAGCGCTCCCACCGTGATGATCGATACGCCGTCGGCCATCATCCAGGCGCTGGAGCACCTGGCATCGCTGGGCCATCACAAGGTCTGCTACGTTGCCGGGCCTCCCACCTCCTGGTCAAACCAGATGCGATGGAAGGTGTTCGAAGAGGACGCCACGAAGCGGGGGATGGAAGTCCACCGGATTGGCCCCTACGCGCCAAAGACAACGTCCGGGGCGGCCGCGGCGGATGCCGCTGTCCGCACCGGGGCCACCGCCTGCATCGTGTTCAACGACCTGCTCGCCATCGGCATGCTCCAGCGCCTGAAGGCCCGCGGGATCCGGGTGCCTGCGGACATGAGCATCATCGGCTCGGACGATATCTTCGGCGCCGATTTCTGCAATCCGCCGCTGACCACCATCTCCAGCCCCATCGAGCAGGCGGGCAGGGTGGCGGTGTCCATGCTCCTGGCCCAGCTCAATCCCCTGCCGGGAAGCGCCACCCGGAAACTCGCCGTCATGCCCACCCACCTGACGGTCCGGGAATCGACGGGACCGGCCCCCGCCTGATCAGCCCACGGTAAACGGCAGCACCAGCCGGTGTCCCGGGGTGAAAGTAATTGCTAAAGGCGCACCACATACGACTCGACGAAGGCTAGTCCAACTGGAAGCGGTCCACGGCCTCCCGAAGCATGCGGTGGCCTTGCCGTTCAAAGTTCCCATCCCCCACCTGGTACGCCCAGACCGCCGTGCCGATCGCTTCCCGGAGCAAGTCGATGCGCCACACCTCCACGGACCTGGGGTCAGTTCCGTATCCCTCCAGGAAGGCCTTCTCCAGCTATGGCCTTCCCCGCCATTGCTGCACCGCCAACCGGCACAGATCAGTGGCGGCCGGCCTGAAATCGAACCTGCCGAAGTCGATAATCCGCAGCTCGCCATTGTGGATGAGCCAGTTCCGCGGCTGCCAGTCACCATGGGTGGGAACCACTGCGATGGGGGCAGGCCGGTACTCCGCAAGGCGACTCCGTGCCTCCAACTCGATGGATGGATCGATGCGATGGTCCCGGTCCAACCACGCAAACGCCTTCGCCGTGGCCCGCGCTTCGCAGGTGTCATCGCAGCGGCGCTCCTGGCTGTGAAGCACCTTCAACAGTTCTCCGGCCTGGGCGTAGGTCTCCGGGACCAGCTCGGCCGGGATCCCCTCCACCAGAACGCCCTCAAGGTACTCAGTCACCAGGATGTTGGCGTCCGGGTTTGAATGAAGCAGGCGGGCTGCCCGGCCGCGCCCGGCAAGCGGCCGTGTGTAGGCGTTGTGGGCCGCGATCTCGCGGCCCAGGTGGTGGTTCGAAGGTCCGGCAGCCTTGATGATTACCTGCCCGGTGGCCGCCTGGACCCTGAGGACCTTCGTGTCCACGACTCCCCAGGACAGGTCGGCGATAAGTTTCGGCGAGCCAAGCCACCCCTGAGCGAGCCTGGACTGTTCGGCGCTCAGCAGCCCGCCATCCCACTGCCCTGCCCCCGAACGTTGCCCCATGATCTGAAGCCTAGCAACGGGCGGTCCACGGAGGATCCGGCTGACCCGGCATAAAGGCGCGCGTACGACGCCGGGAGCCACCCGTCGTCGTACGCGCGCCTTTATATCGCGCTGCTTAGGCTTCCACGAGCTTGGCCCCGGCCGGCACCTCCGCCGGAACGCCGGGCTCGCCGCGGCCGTACAGCCAGTCGTTGTACTGGAAGTTGTTGTCGCCGCGGCTCTTGAACAGCATGTTCCGGAGCACCCGGGCCACGCCGCCCACGTGCCAGGACTCGCCCCAGGTCCTGGCGGTGCGCTGCACACGGGCGGTGCGGGCTGCGCGGGTTTCATTGAACTCGCGGAAGGCGTCCTCCCACGCACCGGCGTCGATGCCTTCGGGGGTGAAAACCTGGTTCCGGGACACATCCTGGAGCACTGCCGCGTCCTCCAGCGCCTGGCACGCACCCTGGGCCAGGTATTGCAGCATCGGGTGGGCGGCATCGCCGATCAGCGCCATGCGGCCGGACACCCAGTTGTCGATCGGGTTGCGGTCGTACATGGGCCAGCGGATGCCGGTGGCCAGGTTCTTCAGGGCCTCCTGCACCGCGGGGACGCAGCCGGCGTAGGCCGCCTCGAGTTCGTCCACGCCGCCGTATTGCTCTTCGCCGCGCTCGAATGATGCCGACTTGAACACGGCAACCGTATTGAGCAGTTGGCCCTTCCGCAGCGGGTACTGGACCAGGTGGCAGTCCGGCCCGAGGTAGACGATGACGTCCTCCAGGTCCGCTGCCGGGGTCTCCTCCGTGATGGGCACGGTTCCCCGGTATGCCACGTAGGCCGAGTTCACCGGGCCGTCGTTGGCAACGGTCCCGCGCAGGGTGGACTTGAGCCCGTCCGCGGCCAGGATGGCGTCGGCTTCGAAGACCTCGCCCTTGGCGGTGTAGGCACGGGCCCGGTCGCCGTCGGTTTCCACCTTCTGCACCAGGACATCGTTCACCAGGGTGACGCCCGCCGCCTGGCAGGCCTCGAGCAGGATTCGGTGCAGGTCGCTGCGGTGGATCACCACGTAGGGCGCCCCGTAGCGCTCCTCGAACTCGCCGCCCAGTGTCTGGCGGGTCAGTTCCTCCCCCGTAACCGCATCGCGGAACACCAGGTGCTTGGGCTGGACGCCGATGTCCAGGGCTTTCTCCAGCAGTCCCCAGCGCTTGAGGACCCGGGAGGCGTTGGGGGCCATCTGCAGCCCGGCTCCCACTTCGCCGAAGGCCGGTGCCACTTCAACCAGCGTGACGTCAGCGCCGTTTTCGCGCAGGGCGAGCGCTCCGGCCAGTCCGGCCATGCCGCCGCCCACCACGAGGACATCGGTGGACTCTTTGACGTTAGACATTGGTAGCTCCTACTGCTGTTGATTTCTTGATTTTGGTGCCGACGGCTGCGATCAGGACCGCAGCCGCGGCTGCTGCTCCGGCGAAGGCCAGGAAGTTGGAATTGACGCCCAGCCCCGCCGCGAGCAGGAGCCCGCCGGCCTGCGGCGCGGCCACGGCGCCAATCCGGCCGACGCCCAGCGCCCAGCCGAGGGCGGTGCCGCGCAGGTGCGCCGGGTAGTGGCTGGCCACGGCGGCGATGATCAGGCACTGGGTGCCGTGCGTTCCCACGCCGGCCAGCACCAGCATGAAATAGACGACGGCGACCGGCGGTCCGGTCACCAGCACCACCAGGGCGACGGCGGCCACGCCCGCTGCCGCGATGGCCGTGGGAATGGGACCGAACCGGGTGCCTGCCCAGGCCGTGAGCACTGACCCGGCCACGGCGCCCAGGTTGAGCGCCAGGGCGAAGGTCAGCGCAGAGCCCAGGTTGTAGCCGGCCAACTGCATCAGATTGGGCAGCCACGTTCCCAGGCCGTACCAGGCAAACAGGGTCACCAGGGTGGCCACCGCAAACAGCAGGCTGGTGCCGAGGTGGGGCGCCCTCAGCAGGCTCCCAAATCCCGCGGACTCCTTCGCGGTGCTGCCGGCGGCTGCCTTGGGTGCCAGGGTTTCCGGCAGGTAGCGGAGCGCCAGCGGGATCACCACCACCAGGGCCACGACGGCCACCAGGAACATCGCCGGCCAGCCGAAGGCCGGGATCAGCGGAATACCCACGAGCGCGGCGATCGAGCCGCCAATGGGGACACCGGACATCATGAGGGTGGCGATGGTGGACCGCCACTTTTTCGGAACGAGCTCGGCCACCAAGGCGTTGGCCGATGGCACCAGGCCGCCCAGGCCAATGCCTGCCAGCAGCCGGAGGCCGCCGAACACCGGCGCGCTCGGGGCAAACGCACAGAGGATGGTGAAGAGGGAGAACACCACGGCGCAGCCGATGATGGTGCGGCGGCGGCCCCAGGTGTCGGCCATCCGTCCGGCAAAAACGGCTCCGATCATCATGCCCACGAAGGCCATGGATCCGATGGTTCCAGCCGTCGCCTTGGTCAGGCCCCAGCCGGTGTCGCTGATGAGCGAGCCTTGGACGGTGCCGTAGACGATCAGGTCGTAGCCGTCGAAAACGACCAGCAGCCAGCACACCAGGACGGCGAGCATGGAACGCCGGGGAAACCCGGAAAGGCCTGCGCCCGGGGCGGGGGCGGCCGTGCGCTGCGGCACTGCAGCGGAAGTTGTGTGATTCATCCCACCACTGTGTTGGCAGTCATACCAGCGCGCCCATAAGATTCTGTCATGCAGAATCTTCCTGCCCGGCGGAAACCCACCTACTCAATCGAGGCGGTGGACAACGCCCTGCAACTCCTCCAGTTGCTGCGGGACGTGGGGAGCCTGCGGCTCAAGGACGCAGCGGCGGAGCTCGGCGTGGCACCCTCCACGGCACACCGGCTGCTGGCCATGCTGGTGTACCGGGGCTTCGCGGTGCAGGACGAAACGCGGCGGTACGTTCCCGGTCCCGCCATGGGGGCGGGGCCCGCAGGGTTCAGCTGGACAAGGCAGCTGCGCGACATCTCCCGGCCGCATATGGAACTGCTGTGCGCCCGCACCAACGAAACCGTCAACCTCATGATCCGGGTGGGCACCAAGGTCCGCTTCCTGGACACGGTGGAAAGCAGCAACATCCTGCGCGTTGGCGACCGCCAGGGCACGCTGCTCCCGGCACACAAGGCCTCCGGCGGCAAGGCCATCCTGGCCGAAATGGATCCCGCCATGCTCGAGCAGCTGTTCCGCGGCCCGAATGCAGAGCTCGCTGGGGACTACATATCCGACGCCGAGTACCCGGCGTTCCTGCGCGAGCTTGAATCCGTGCGCGCCAACGGCTTCGCGGCCAACTTCGAGGGCACGGAGGAGGGCATCAGCGCCTTTGGCATGGCGCTGCACAACGGGAAGGGAATGGTGGTGGGTGCGCTGAGCGTAGCCACTCCGGTAGCCAGGTTCCGGCCACTGTTCGACGCCGGGCTGGTGGGCGTCATGATGGAAACCCGGCGCCAGCTGGAGCTGGACATCGCTGCCAACCCGGCGGATGGCGCAGCGGGGAGCTGACCCGGGCGCACGCCACTCCGAGGAATATTCTGCCTGCCAGAATATGCTGGGGATCACAGCCCGCTTTCCCTAAGGTCGAATCCACGCCGCAGTCAGTCCGCACGCAAGGAGAAGGCCAGTGTCGATCAGCGCTGAAAACCAAACACATGAATCCGTGGCCCGGGAGCACCATGTCCCCGAGCCCACTCCGGAAGAGGCTGCCCAGTTGGAGCAGCTGTACAAGGATTTCGATAAAGAGAACCTGATTCCGTTGTGGACGGAGATCGCGGACCTGATGCCCATGGTCCCGTCCCCGAAGGCGGTTCCGCATGTGTGGCGGTGGGAGGACCTGTACCCGCTGGCCGCCCGCGCCGGGGACCTGGTGCCCGTGGGCCGCGGTGGGGAACGCCGCGCCATCGCGCTGGCCAACCCCGGCCTGGCCGGCACCCCGTACGCCACCCCCACGCTGTGGGCCGCCATCCAGTACCTGGGCGGCCGCGAGACCGCCCCGGAGCACCGCCACTCCCAAAACGCGTTCCGGTTCGTCGTCGAAGGCGAGGGCGTGTGGACCGTGGTGAACGGGGACCCGGTCCGGATGTCCCGCGGCGACTTCCTGCTCACCCCGGGCTGGAACTTCCACGGCCACCACAACGACACCGACCAGCCCATGGCGTGGATTGACGGCCTGGACATCCCGTTCGTGCACTACGCGGACGCCGGGTTCTTCGAGTTCGGCACCGAGCGCGTCACCGACGAGGCCACCCCCGACATCTCCCGCTCCGAGCGGCTCTGGGCCCACCCAGGGCTGCGCCCGCTCTCCCGGCTCGATGACACCACCAACTCCCCCATCGCCGCATACCGGTGGAAGTACACCGACGCCGCGCTGCGCGAACAGCTGCTCCTCGAGGACGAGGGCCACCCGGCCACGGTGTCCCAGGGCCACGCCGCCATCCGGTACACCAACCCCACCACCGGCGGGGATGTCATGCCCACCATCCGGGCCGAGTTCCACCGCCTCCGTGCCGGCGCCACCACCGAGCCCGTCCGCGAGGTGGGCTCCAGCGTGTGGCAGGTCTTCGAAGGCACGGGCACCGTGACCCTGAACGGCGAAACCAAAGTCCTGGCCAAGGGCGACCTGTTCGTTGTCCCGTCCTGGGCTGCCTGGTCGCTGCAGGCCGACGCTGGTTCACAAACGGAGTTTGATTTGTTCCGGTTCAGCGACGCGCCCATTTTTGAGCGCCTGAACTTCAACCGCACCTACATCGAAGGACGCACCAAGTAATGAAACTCCTCACCCTCCGCCTGGACAACGGCACAGGCAACGGCAAGAGCACGACGGCGGTCCGCCAGGACGGCGACACCCTCACCGAAATCCCGGGGTTCGCCGACGTCGGGGCCCTCCTGAAGGACCCCGCCTGGGAAACCACCGCCAAGGAAGCCAATGGCGCAACCCACGCGTACGACGGCGCCGACCTCGCCGCCGTCGTGCCCTCCCCCGGCAAGATCATCTGCGTGGGCCACAACTACCGCAACCACATCAAGGAGATGGGCCGGGAGGTTCCCGAGTACCCCACCCTGTTCGCCAAGTACGCCGAATCCCTGATCGGACCGAACGACGACCTGGCCCTGCCGCAGGAATCGGACACTGTGGACTGGGAAGCAGAACTCGCCGTCGTCATCGGCAAGGCCGGCCGGCGCATCCCCGAAGCCGAAGCCGCGGACCACATCGCCGGGTACGCGGTGCTGAACGACATCTCCATGCGCGACTACCAGTTCCGCACCATCCAGTGGCTGCAGGGCAAGACCTGGGAAAAGTCCACCCCGTTCGGCCCCGCACTGGTCACCAAGGACGAATTCACGCCCGGCCCGCTCATGACCTCCGCCGTGGACGGCGACGTCCAGCAGTCCACCCCCACCTCGGACCTGGTCTTCACCCCCGAATTCCTGGTCTCCTACATCTCCACCATCATCACCCTGAACCCGGGCGACGTGATCGCCACCGGCACCCCCGGCGGCGTGGGCCACGCGCAGGACCCCAAGCGGTACCTGCAGGAGGGCCAGGTCCTGGTCACCAGCATCGAGGGCCTGGGCCGGCTGGCCAACCGCGTGGTCAAGGAAGCCTGATGGTTGCCCGGCACGACCAGGCCACCGATCCCGTCCTACTGGACGGGCTGCTGCAGGCCCGGCGCGGCACCGCGTTCTTCGCCCGCAAGCTCAACGAGCTCATGGACGCGGAACTGGACGCTGACTCGCTGCTGCCGGGCTGGACCCGCCGCCACGTTGTAGCCCACGTGGGCTACAACGCCCGGGCCATCGCCCGCCTGGTCGAGTGGGCCGCCACCGGGGTGGAAACACCCATGTACCCGTCCGTTGAGGCCCGCAACCATGAGATCGACTTCGGGGCGACGCTGTCCCCGATCGCACTGCGGAACCTCTTCGACCACTCCGCCGTGCACCTGAACGTCGAATGGCGCGACCTGCCCGCCGCCAACTGGCACCACAAGGTCAAAACCGTCCAGGGCAGGACCGTCCCGGCCGAAGAGACCGTGTGGATGCGCACCCGCGAAGTCTGGGTCCACGCCGTGGACCTGGACAACGGGGCCACCTTCAAGGACATCCCTGCACCCGTCCTGGAACGCCTGCTCAAGGACATCACCGGCGCCTGGCATGTGCGCGGCACCGATGCCGGGCTCCTCATCACAGTGGACGGCACCGGCTTGTCGTTTGGGGACACCGCCGGCCCGTCGCCCACCGTGGTGTCCGGTTCACTGGCCGCCATCGCCCAGTGGGCCACCGGCCGCGGCACGGACGGAACCACGGCAACGCACGACGCCGGACCCGTCACCCCGGTGCCCGCGGCACCGGCCTGGATCTAGACGTCCCGGCCACACCATCACACCGCACCAATGACGGGCCGGCCCTGCCGGCCCGCCATTCGCCGTTGCCGCGCGGGCACGCTGTTTCGGCGACAGCGCGTCCGCCTCAGACCGGAAACCAAAAATGGGCCAGTGGACTTGGAACAGATTCCATAATCCTGCCTCCTGCCGCTGGATAGCATGAGGTGACCGGACAGAGCCGTCCGGCGGGATCAACGCAAAAGGACAACCATGGCCGCGGTTACGGTGGATGACATCCTCTCGGATCTTCCCCTTGGCTTCGCCAGCCTCATCCTCCGGCCCGGCCCTTCGGCGCCGGCCATCGAACGGTTCCTGATCGTCGACGCCGACGATGAAGCAGTGGAGGCCGCCAAAGCCTTCGTCCTGCTCATCGGGGTCCGCGGCCGGTCTGCCCTGCCGGCACTCCGGCGCCTCCTGGCGGATCCGCCCCCGGTGGTCGCACTGAAGGGCCGGCGGGACGACCTCGCCGAAGCAGAGGAGCTCCTGCGCGCAGCGGGGTCGGGGCTGCTGCTGGTGGATCCGGCCGCAGACTGGGACCGCCTGCTGTCGATTGCCAAGGACCGGATCCAGCCGCGCAGCTACCAGAGCGAAGTCCTGACATTGCTCGAGGAAGACCTGTTTGCGATCGCCCAGACCACGGCACGGCTTACGTCCAGCCACGTGCTCATTGAGGATGCGGCCAACAAAGTCCTTGCCTATTCCACGGTCACCAATGACATCGATGAGCTCCGGAAGGCGTCCATCCTGGCCCGCCGCGGCCCACGGAAGTACGAACTGCTGCTCAAGGACCTGGGCGCCTACCGGGAACTCCACCGCACCCGGCAACCTGTCCGCGTCCCGGCGAGGCCGCAGGACGGGCTGCGGGAGCGGGTTGCCATCGCGCTCTTTGCCGGCGAGCGGATCATGGGATACATCTGGCTCCAGGAGACCGGTGCAGGCTTCGGGCCCGACGTCGAATATGTCCTGACCGGGTCCGCTGCCCGCGTCTCGGCCGAACTGATCCGCTACCGCAACCAGCAGTCGGTCCACATGCGGGAAGACCGGATTGCGCGGATCCTGTCGGGTCCGGCAGAAGCCGCCGCCGGTGCGCACAGCGGAAAAATCCCGTCCGAAGCTCCTGCCGCGCTCATCCTGATGGGCATGTCCGACGCCGATTCGCGTGCCGACGACGCCGCCCTCAAGCACGGCGAACTGGCCAACCTCGCCTCCATCCACGCCGCCGCGTACAAGGCCTCCGCCGTCGTGGGCCAGTTCAACGGTGACACGGCCATCATCGTGCCGGACCTGCAGTCCAGCACCGCCGAGCCGGGGCTTCGGTCCCTGGCCGAGGCAATCGTCAGGGACGCCCGAAAACACCTCGGCATCACCCCCTTCGCCGCCGTCGGCCCCCTGGTGCCGGACCTGCTGTCCCTCCACACGGTCACCCGGGTGACGGAGGCGCTGCTGGCCTGCGTGGGCACCGCAGAACCGGGCACGGTGGCGGGGGTTGCCGATTTCGAAGCGGAAATCCTGTACCGCGAGGCGGTCCGCAACTTCCAGGCCTCGCCCTTCCGGCACCGCAGCCTGGCCGCGCTCCTGCAGGAGGACGCCGAGCTCGCCGCCACCCTCCGCGCCTACTTCGACGCCGCCTTCGACGTCGCCGAGTGCGCCAGGGGCATGAACCTCCACAAAAACACGGTCTACTACCGGGTGGCCAAGGCCGCCCGGGTGACCGGCCTCAACTTCGGCAGTCCCCGGGACTCACTGGTGGCACTGCTCCACCTCCAGGAGTGGGCCGCCGCCAACAACACTTCAGGCAGGAAATGACCACGACACTCAGCGCACCGCCCCTGGACATCCTCCTTGAGGAAATCGTCCGGGAACACCGGCCCCGGAAGGAAGCCGGTGCCGTACCCGGCAACATCCCGGTCCTGGCCGCCGTCCCCTTCAACCGCTTTGGCATCGCCGTTGCCACCACCTCCGGCAAGGTCTTCAGCTCCGGCGACGCGGACGTCCCGTTCTCCATCCAGAGCATCTCCAAGGTGTTCACCCTGGCCATGGCGCTGCAGGGCGGCCGGTCCGGCCTGCTGTGGTCACGGGTGCTCCGCGAACCATCCGGATCGGCTTTCAACTCACTGGTCCAGCTCGAAGCCGAGCACGGCATCCCGCGCAATCCCTTCATCAACGCCGGCGCCCTGGTGGTCACGGACCACCTGATGGAAGAGACGCCCGACGCCGCCGGGCACCTCCTGCAGTTCCTCACCCGGCAGGCGGGTACGGGACGACAACCAGGCCGGGAGGGAGATCCGGCACCGTACATTGACGAGGCCGCTGCTGCCGGTGAACTGGCTGGCAGCAGCCGCAACCTGGCCCTTGCCCACTTCCTGAAGGACTTCGGCAACCTCACCCAGCCGGCCGCGGCAGTGGTGGAGAACTACGTCCGCCAGTGCTCCGTCATGATGACCTGCGTCCAGTTGGCCAAGGCGGGCCTGTTCCTCGCCAATAACGGCCAGGGGGCCCCGGGGGCCGTGTTGTCCCCGAGCGAGGCCAAGCGGATCGGCTCCATCATGCTGACCTGCGGCATGTATGACGCCGCGGGCGAGTTCGCGTACCGCGTGGGCCTGCCCGGCAAGAGCGGAGTGGGCGGCGGCATCCTGGTCATCGTCCCGGGCCAGTGCGCCATCTGCGTCTGGAGCCCCCGCCTGGACGCCAAAGGCAATTCCCTCGCCGGGACGGCGGCCCTTGCGGACCTCTCCGACCGCACCGGCTGGTCGGTCTTCTAAGTTTCCCCAACCAACAAGATCTTTTCCGGATCGAAAGGAATCCCCATGCCCAACAACCCCAATGACGAGGTTGAGCCGGACCATGTAATTGATGGTGGT
>NZ_QEHL01000040.1:0-214 GCF_003116525.1 Pseudarthrobacter sp. AG30
GATCGGCGGGATGTTGTCGCCGGGGTGGGAGTAGTCCGCGGCCAGGAAGGTGTCGTGGTAGTCGAGTTCGCGGACCGCGACGCCGTTGGCCCAGGCCGCCCATTCCGGGGCGACGCGCTCCTCGATACCGAAGACCTTCGAGCCCTTGCCGCCGGTGGTGGGGCCGTGGGTGAGCGCCTGGGCGCGGGCGGCGACGATGGGGGCCCGGTTCAGG
>NZ_QEHL01000040.1:380-10586 GCF_003116525.1 Pseudarthrobacter sp. AG30
CGTGCTCGGCGGCCGCGGCCGTCAGGCGGGCGGCGTCATCGGCGGCCAACCTGCGGATGCGGACCAAGTGCACGCGGAGGCTTCGCATGGCCTGGGCCAGGTAGGAGTTGGAGATGGCGGCATCGATGGCGGTATCCAGGCGTCCCACCAGCTCGTAGTAGTCATGCCGGACGGGATCATGCTCAGCGATGAGTTCGTGCGCGGTCAGGAGTTCGGCATGGAGTTTGGCGAAGATGGCATGTTCGCCACGGTGGGCCGCCAGGGCAGCGGCCTTGCCTTCAAGGGTTTCCCGGAGCTCGAACAGTTCGTCGATGTCCTCCAGCGAGATATCGGTTACGACGACGCCTCGGCCGCCCGCGGCCCGGGTGAGACCCTCAGCGTTCAGCCGACCAAGCGCCTCCCGCAGCGGAGTGCGGGAGACGCCGAGCCGTTCGGACTGCTCCACCTCGGCAAGCACCGCGCCCGGCAAAAGGCGCCACTCGACGATGTCTTCGCGGAGGGCCCTATAAGCCCGATCACTGGCACGCATGCAGGACAATGTATACACACGTAGCAATCTTTGGCAAGAAAGTCAGAAAAAAGCCATCCTGTGTATACACATTACCGACCGGGATTACGGGTTTTTCCACCGCAGAAACCTCAGCAGCATGCCGCGGAGGCCTGGCGGCTTGGAAAAGGACAAATCAGTCGCGTGGATTTGCTCCAGGAAAAGAATGTTAACGCTTCGACGCGAGGGCGTTTAGTCGGCGCCGGTACGGAACGGGTGCGGGGAGTACTCTGGCCCGTCTCTACCTACAGCTGGAACTATGAGGTGGGCGCTGGCAGCACGATCTCACCTAGCCCAAATCTTGAGGGTGGGGCTATACAGTGGCGGTCAGACCGTGTACGGTACTTTCAATCGGTTAATCGTACCCAATGGTGGGTGCGTTTGGATTCGGAGGTTTCCCATGCAGTCACCTGCAACAACTGAAGCGACAGCAGCGGGGCGTCGTCTTCATCACCGTGCCAGTGAAATCCTCGCGGACTTCAGCACTTCTTCTGTAACAGCTCCTTGGCTGATGTGCGATCGTCACTCCGAAGAGCAAGTCGCTTTTCGTTTTGTCCTTGAAGACCTCTCAGAGCTGACGATGACGTATGGGGATCTGAAGGCCCGCTCCGAACGAGCTGCACACGTACTGGCCGCCCAGGGCGTGCGCGTCGGTGATCGCGTCGCCAGCCTTATGGGCAAGGGGCCGGATCTGCCGGCTCTCATTTTGGGCATTTGGCGCTTGGGCGCCGTGTATGTGCCCCTGTTTACGGCATTCGCAGCCTCGACCGTCGCGGACCGGGTCGCGGCAGCCGCTGTGCGTGTCATTGTGACAGACCCGGCACAGGCCCAAAAAGTTGCTGGCCTGGGTTGCACCGTCATGCTGGCCAACCTGACGGAGGAAAACAGAGCTGATCCGCATCTCTCCGGCTTCGCCCCATTTGTCGACGGCGACATGCGGTTCAGCGGTTCGGCTGCAGTTGAGGGACCGGAGGCGGCTCTGGTTCACATGTTTACATCCGGTACAACCGGAAAGCCCAAAGCCGTTGTCCACCCACTGAGCTACGTCGCGAGTTGGCAGTCCTATCTGGAACTCGGCATTGCACCCGGAGCTACTTTTTGGTGCGGGGCCGACCCCGGGTGGGCTTACGGACTCTACACGTCGATTGTCGCCCCCATGACGGCCGGCATTCCCAGCATCATTAGTTGTGGCACTTTCAAGGCCGAGACCTCTTGGCAGGTATTGGAGACCTTCGGTGTAACCGATTTCGCCGCGGCACCCACCGTGTTTCGCGCCATGCGTAGTGCCGACCCGCAGGTGGACTTACCGCGTCTGTGTGGTCTTTCCAGCGCAGGGGAGCCTCTCACCCCTGACGTGGGCGAGTGGACGCGCGCCCGCCTCGGGGTGGACGTCCATGACCACTTTGGCCAGACGGAACTGGGCATGCCGGCCGGATTTGCCCACCACTCCGACCTGCTGCGCGTTCCAGTCCCGGGCGCCATGGGGACAGCATTCCCTGGCTGGGAGTTGGCCGCCTTGAAGCTTGATAGTGACGACGTCGCCGAGGCCGGCGAAGTAGGCCGGCTAGCAGTGAGGGTGGATGCGAGCCCTTTCTTTACTTTCACCGGCTATGGCGTGGACCGTGATGTTCGCGGATCACGGTTTACTGACGACGGATCCCACTATCTGACCGGGGACCTGGTTTCGATCAATGACGAGGGACTCATCAGGTTCTCGTCCCGCGATGATGACGTCATCCTGATGGCCGGGTACCGGATCGGCCCGTTCGATGTTGAAAGTGTGCTGGTCACCCACCCCGCGGTGGCTGAGGCGGCGGTTGTCGCAGCACCGGATGAAATCCGTGGCGAAGTCATCCATGCCTTCGTTGTGCCAACCGATCCGACGGTGCTCACTGATCCTGCCGCCGGCCAGGCGATGGAGACTGCACTGCAGGGATGGGTCAAACAGAATTACGGTGCTCACGCTTATCCACGGCGCATCACCTTCACTGACTCATTACCCAAAACCCCCAGCGGAAAGGTGCAGCGGGCAGTTCTACGGAAGGGCTTGGAGACTACGCAGGAGAACCATAAATGACAAGTGAATTCATCGTTTCGGCGGCGGGAAAGTATCTGCAGGGGCGACCGCCCGGGGATGCCGAAGTGTGGACACTCAACCGTCCTCACGTGCGCAACGCACTCAATCCCTTCTTGGTCGAGACGTTGCGCAGTTCCCTGGAGGCCGCAGAGAAATCTGGCGTTCGAGTAGTGGTACTCAGAGGCAACGGCCCAAGCTTCTGCGCAGGAGCTGACCTACGGTACCTCCAGAGTTATGACGCGTCAGCGGGAGAAACCCCTCGGGACTTCCTCCGCAGCATCTGGGACCTCACCATCGCCATGGAACGCTCGCCTGTCGTCTTCGTAGCGGCGCTTCACGGCCACGCGGTAGCAGGCGGATTGGAACTGGCGTTGGCCTGCGACGTGGTCCTGGCAGAGGAAGGGACGCTTATCGGCGACGGCCACGTCGGCAGGAACTTGCTTGCAGGAGGCGGGGCCAGCGCCCGGCTGGAACGGTCCCTGGGCCGCAATACGGCCCTGTGGCTGGCACTGACCGGCACGCTACTCCGCGCTGGGGATCCCGCCCTGGCGGGATGGCTTAGATGCACAACCCCGGCAGGCAGACTCGACTCAACCACCGAAGACATCGTCGCCCAGCTGGTCAGCGTCCCAGCTCCGGCGCAGCGAGCCTATAAAAGCGTACTCAACGAGCAAGTACCAAGACCATCGGAGGCGGAACGCGACCGCGAGCTTGACGCCTTCGATCGGCACTGGGTCGAACAGAACGTCCCGGAAAACCTTCGTCTTTTCCTCAGCCAAAACCGGAAGGCATCGTGAACAACTCTCGCTACTCTGAACAGGTCGTCCTCGTCACCGGCGGCGCCCAAGGACTGGGCCGTGCCATGGTCGAAAGGTTTTCCGACGAGGGAGCAACCGTGCATTTCGCCGACCTCAATGACGCCGCCGCCCAGGACGTCACGGATTCCCGCCCCAACGGCTCGACTATCTACGACCGTGTCGACATCACAGACCCTGCCGCCGCAAAGGACTGGATCGACGGCATTGCAAACAAGCGCGGACGTATCGACGTTCTGGTCAATAACGCAGGCATCATCCGGGACAACCGGATTGAAAACATCTCACCTGAAGACTGGAACGCTGTCCTTTCCGTCAATCTTACTGGTGCCTTCAACTGCACCCAGGCTGCCTTCGCTCACATGAAGGACCGCGGTTACGGGCGCGTTCTTTCGTTCTCCTCAATGAGCTGGCGAGGCAACTTCGGCCAGGTTAACTACGTGGCAGCCAAGGCTGGAGTCGTCGGTTTCACCCGCGGCTTCGCCCTCGAGGGAGCCCGCCACGGAGTGACGGCAAACGCCATCGCACCAGGCTTGATTGAAACACCAATGCTTGCATCAATGAATGCGCCGGCCCGGGACAAGCTCGTAGCCAAGGTGCCCCTACGCAACACCGGGAAGCCCGAAGACATTGCCGCCGCCGCCGCCTTCCTGTGCTCTCCTGAAGCGCGGTACATCACCGGTGTCGTTCTCGATGTAGATGGCGGCATCGGAATCGGCTCTTCAATCCGCTAGAACAGGTGTGGATTTTCCCGGCCCGCATACCGCCAAACCTTCAGTGCAGCATATGCTGCCGCTCCACTAGTAGTAGTCCATCGTACGGACAGAGAGAAATAAGATGACAGCAGAATCGCCGCAGCAGCGGCCCAGGACAGCGTTGATCGCCGGCTACGCGCGTACTCCTTTCGTCCGTTTCGGTGGCAAGTTTTCCAAAGTCCCCGCTGTGAATCTCGGGGCGCATGCCGCGGCCGCGGCGCTGCGCCGGGCAGGTGTTAGTCCAAAGGACGTCCAGCGCGTAGTAGCGGGCCATGTACTACAGGGGGGAGCCGGGCAGAACCCTGCCCGGCAAACCGCAATTGGTGCCCGCATTCCTTATTCCGTACCCGCGCTTACCATCAACGCCGTATGCCTTTCCGGGATGGAAGCCGTCGTAGAGGCAAGCAGGCTAATCTCCAGCGGAGAGGCCGAGATCGTCCTGGCCGTAGGCCAGGAATCCATGTCACTGGCCCCGCACGTGTTGGGCGCACGGGCAGGCCAGAAATACGGAGCAATGGAACTCGTGGACACCCTGGAACGGGACGGATTGACCGACGCGTTCGAAGGATGCTCCATGGGAGTCTTGACCGATAACAGCAACGCGGATCTCGGGATCTCCCGAAGCGACCAGGATATCTTGGCGGCGGCATCGCATCGACGGGCCGCAACCCACAGTGACTTCCAGGCCGGCGAAATCGAGCCCTACATCCTAACTTCCCGCGGCAACGACATCGTCGTTGCACAGGACGACGGTATTAGGCCGGACGCTACAGCAGAAAGCCTCGCGACCCTTCGCCCGGCCTTTGCCCCTGAAGGCACAGTCACCGCCGGTAATGCCTCCCAGATCACCGACGGTGCTGCCGCTCTGGTACTGGTTAGCCAGGAGGCGGCTCAGCGCCTTGGCCTGTCCCCACTCGCTGCCGTGGAATCTCACGCCATGGTTTCAGGGCCGGATATCCGGCTGCATAGCCAGCCTGCGAACGCGATTCTGGCCGCTCTGAAAAAGACAGACATCTCGCCTGCAGATCTGAGCGCCATTGAGATCAATGAAGCTTTCGCCGCCGTTGTCGTGCAATCCATCGATGACCTTGGCGTTGACGCCCAAATTGTGAACAGCCGGGGCGGAGCAGTTGCACTTGGACACCCCATCGGCGCGTCCGGAGCCCGGATAGTCGGCACGCTTGCCCGGCAACTTGTCGAGTCGGGCCCCGGGTCCTTTGGTGCGGCAGGAATTTGCGGCGGCGGAGGGCAGGGGAGCGCTGTCTTGCTGCGCGCCATATAGCGGTTTCGGGGCGGATACCAGCAAAGCCCGGGCTCATTCCACTTCGCCTTCCAGTGTGATCCTTGCCGCCACTTCCCACCTGTAGACGCACTCTTTGGCGTATCAGAGGACACTGCAAGCGGTACGCGAACAGTTCCTCTAGTACACGAGTGGCGTGGCGACTGTCGATTGGCCCTGGCGGGCGTGGGCTGAGCTCGCTCGGCCTTTCCGCGAAAATCGATGCATTGCACCGTCTCAACATCTCGGCTGTTGGAGCCGGTCCACCCCCTCACGCCATACCTTCGTGACCCCGGGCAAACGCGGCCGCTCCTGGTCGGCCCAACCCGCATGCGGGCGATGGGAGTCGGGGCACCCTACAGCGGTTCCACCGCAATCTTCGGTGGAACCGCACCATTCCCCTTTACTTGGCGGGCTGGTATTTCATGTACCTGTCAGTCCTCGTCCTGCTGGTCGCGTTGGGACTAACCACAAAGGGTTTCGTGGGTGCCGAAGCAGTTTGAATGCATGAATGAGGGCAGAATGTATCCTGTGACCCAACAAACCGAGAAGCCGCAGCAGCAAGCCATGGTCGGCCGACGAAGAGTAGACCGGCAGAGACAGTCCGAACTGATGACGCAGATCGAAGAAATCGTGCTCAGGGAGGGGTTTCTAGACCTGAACATGGACGAGCTCACCAGTCGCCTGCACTGTTCGAAATCAACGCTTTACGGCGTAGCAGGAAACAAACAGACACTCGTAGTCAAAACAGTCAAGCACTTCTTTGAAAACGCGACCCGTCGAATTGAGGAAGCCACGACGGCTGAAACGGACTGCCGCCGCAAGGTCAAAGTATATTTACGCGGCGTGGGGCGAGAAATGGGACGCAACTCCACTCAGTTCTACCTGGACATGGTCACGTACCCGCCTGCTGCGGAGGTGTACGCCGTGAACTCTGCCGCCGCCGCACGACGCGTGAGGGAGATCATCGACCAAGGCGTGAAGTCCGGACAGTTCCGGGCCGTTGACGCGGCCTTCGCTTCAGAACTCGTAGTTCTAGCCATTGATGGGGTGCAGTCCGGGAGGCTTCTGGCCCCGACCGGCCTCACCGCAGGGGAGGCATTCGCCGAGATTGCCGATATCTTGCTCGACGGGCTGCAGTACCAGTCGCCCCGCCAACTGGATGCTTAGGCCACCTAAACTGCTTGTCGCACGACTTAGCCGCCGAGGGCTTTAGGCTCCGTTACGCCAGCATCCACATGAAGGGAACACTACAGCCGCGGAGCCGCGCTGAAAGTGTCTCGGTCGCGCTACGCGCGCAACTGCAGATCGTCCGCGGGATAGGGACAACAGGCGTCCAACTAATTCCGGAAACCTCCTGTCCAAGCATTCCACGTCGCGCATATCTTGTCAGCAGCCAGAAATCACATTGGCCGCACATCTACCGTCTGACAGGCGACGTGGATGGCTGTGGCATCGCGGTGTCGGTCAGGTGTGCTTCGAACGGGGCTTGTCTGGAGATTAGCTCTATGAAGCGTTGCTCAGAGTCGGAAGCGTCGAAAAAGGACCCCACCTGCAATCGATGGAAGTGCGCCTGGTCGGCAGCACCCCGATCCAATACGATCGCCAGGATGAAGTCGCTCAGAACCTGACCTGGATAGGCGCGACCATGGCGCCCCCTAGGCCCATGATCTGCGGGGCTGAGATCGATGACAACGGCGATGCCGCCCGATTATGAGGGGTTGTCGGTGACGGTTGAAAACTGAGCCACCTGTTCCAAACGATTGGGTGGGTGATCACAGTGGAGGATTGGGCGCTTATTCGGCGGTTGCATCTGGCCGAGGGTGAGTCGTTGAGGTCGATAGCCGCGCGGCTGGGGATCTCCAGGAATACGGTCGCGAAAGCTGTCAGTTCTGACGGTCCGCGGCGTACGTCCGTGCGCCGCGGAACTCCGGGATCAAGGCTGTGGAACCGGCCATTCGTGCGCTGCTGGTGGAGAACCCGCGGATGCCGGCGACAGTATTGGCTGAGCGGGTGGGCTGGTCCGGATCGGCAGCCTGGTTTCGGGAGAACCTTACCCGGATCCGGCCGGAATATGCCCCGGCGGATCCTGCTGACCGGGTTAGCTACGAGCCCGGGGACCAGGAGCAGTGCGACATGTGGTTCCCTGAGGTCCGGATACCCGTCGGCCTTGGCAAAGCCAGGGTGCTGCCGGTACTGGTGATGGTCTCCTCTCATTCGAGGTTCATCATGGCCCGGATGATCCCGTCCCGGATGACCGGGGACCTGCTGGCCGGAATGTGGGAACTGCTCGGTGGATTGGGGGCTGTTCCGCGGCGGCTGATCTGGGACAACGAAACGGGCATCGGCCGCCGGAACAGCTACGCCGTCTGAGTCGCGGCCTTCGCTGGGGTCCTGGCCACCCGGTTCGTGCGGGTCAAACCTTACGACCTGGAAACCAAGGGCGTGGTCGAACGGGCCAACCAGTTCCTGGAGACTTCCTTCCTGCCGGGCCGAATCTTCACCTCGCCGGATGACTTCAACAACCAGCTCGGCCAGTGGCTGCCGAAGGCCAACGCCCGGCTGGTCAGGCGGACCGGCGCCCGGCCCACGGAGCTGCTCGCAGCGGACAAAGCAGCCATGCTGGCGCTGCCGCCGGTTCCACCGGTGACGGGATTCGTCGCGCGGGTCCGGCTGCCGAGGGACTGCTACGTCAGGATGGGATCAAATGATTACTCCGTTCACCCGCAGGCCATCGGCCGGTTCGTCGACGTCACCGCCGACCTGACGACCGTCATGATCAGCCTGGACGGTAGATGCGTCGGCACCCACCCTCGGTCGTGGGGCTCCGGCCTGACCATCACAGACCCGGCACACGTCGAGGCGGCAAGGGCACTGCGGAAGCCTTCCAAACCCCACCGCCCGTGGGCGAAACAACCGGGCTGCGGGACCTGGCGGACTACGACCGCGCCTTCGGTGTGGTCCTCGATGACGGGCAGGTCCCCTGATGGCCAACGTCAAAGAAACGACTGGCCAGATCGAGTACTACTCCCGGGCGATGAAGGCACCCCGGATCCGGGAAGCAGCAACCCGGCTCGCGGACCAGGCCCGTGAAGGAGGCTGAAGCCATGAGGAATACCTAGCCGCTGTCCTGTCCCGGGAAGTCGCAGCCAAGGAAGCCTCCGGTGCCGAGCTCAGGGCCCGGGCAGCTGGTTTCCCGGCCCGGAAATCACTCGAGGACTTCAATTTCGATCACCAGCCCGGCCTCAAACGCGACACCATCGCGCACCCGGCCACCGGCGCGTTCCTCACCGAAGCGTCCAACATCGTCCTGCTCGGACCGCCCGGCACCGGCAAAACACACCTCGCCACCGGGCTGGGCTTACGAGCCACCCAGCTCGGTCACCGCGTCCTGTTCGCCACCGCCATCGACTGGGTCGCCCGGCTCCAGGCAGCCCCCCAGAACGGCCGGCTGCCCCAAGAAGAAGAGCGGAACGCGCTGGTCATGAAGGTGAAGCGGAGAGGTAGGAAGGGTGAGTGCCGCGTGAGCTCCGGGAAAGTATCCACTACGGTCACCGAGCGATATAAGAGCTGGTTGGGGTGCAGAGCTCTAGTGACCTTCAGCGCGCCACCGCATGATGTGGAAGTGGCCACCTTTGTACGTAAATCAATCGAACATCACAACGACCTTGTCGGTCGCGCCCGGCGTAGCGGCCAATTGGATCGCACGCACCGCGTCCGGAAAAGGGACGAGGTCACTGATGATGCGCCTGTATCGGTCGCTCTGTTCGACGAGCGCGTCTGTCACCTGAAAGATCTCGGTCGGATACCCCATTGATAGGCGGATGTCGGGCTCATTGACCAGGAGTTCCCGGAAGTCAATCGGGACAGGCTCCTTGTGAACGGCGATGATTGTGAAAACGCCACGAGATCGAATTGAATTCAAAGCGGTCTTTGTCACGACTGGGACGCCCGCAGCATCGATGGCGACATCAGTCAAGGGCCGCGGAGGTGCCCCCTCGAACCCTGGCTCCTCCCCGTGCAGAGCGCGGAGCCGTTCTACAACGTCCTCGCGGGTGGAATCGATCACTGCGTCTGCACCGATTGCCAACGCCTTCTCTAGGCGATTTGGGGCAACGTCGACCACGACAACATGCGCAGCGCCCTTACTTTTCAGCCCAATTGCAGCCCCAAGTCCAACGGGGCCAGCCCCAAACACAACGGCTTTTGTCCCCTCGCAGGCGCCGGAGCGATTTACTCCGTGTAAGGCGACAGCCATGGGTTCGTTGAGTGCAGCAACCTCCCATGGAAGATGATCAGGCACAACGCGGAAATGTACGTTTGCCTGAGCGTCCTTTAATACGACGATTTCAGACAGTTCGCCCTGGGCTCCGCCGTTACCGATAATGCCGTCCGAGGCTGCCATTGGATTAATGACGACGTGGTCACCAATGCGCACACCCGCAACTGCTTCGCCAACTTCGATCACCTCCCCGGCCCCTTCATGCCCCAGCGGTGTCTTGCCCACACGAGGTGGATATCCGCCGTTGTGCACATAGAACACATCTGAACCGCAGATGCCGACCGCTCGCATCTTGATAACAACATCACCTGGACCGGCATCTGGACGGTCAACGTCAACTATCCGGACATCGCCTGGGGCCACGACCATAACGCTCTTCATTGAATACCTCCTGCAATCGAGAAAAGGGTAAAGCGCTGCTCGCCTTTACCGGCTGATGATGGGTAGTACG
>NZ_QEHL01000041.1:0-36038 GCF_003116525.1 Pseudarthrobacter sp. AG30
AGTTTTTCATGGCCGCTAACACCGACCCTCACCTCGTTACCCAACGTCCGTTAGTCAGACAACTCGCTGACGTCTCTGCGAGATCGACATCGCCCCCGGTCATGCTCGGCCCGGTCGACTTAATCGCCACGCCAGGAACCATTGGACGCCGAGAATTTCGCCTGAACAGGGGAAAAACGGGCCTGAGTGACCCATCTCCTACCTCAACAACGGGGCGGGTCATTGCACGTCTGGTCGTCACGCCGCTCGATAGGCGTGTTCGAAGTTCAGGTCATGTCGTTCCATGCTTCACCTCCCATGAACTTGTGAGCTCATCTGCTCACTCCATGGAATACGACGGACGGAGCACCCATGTTTTTGGCAGCGGTGGACCCGGGAATCACGCCGAACGCGAGTTTCCCCTTCCTTGAATCGCTCAAACAAATTGGCGGCGGCATCCTTGTCGGCGCTTTCATCATCATCGCCATCGTGGCGATCATCGGCGCAGCCCTGCTGCTGGCCGGCAAGCTGAGCCAATCGTCGCGCCTGGCTTCCAGCGGAGGCGTGATACTCCTCTGGACAGGCCCCGTGGCTGCCATCCTTGGCGGCATCAACGGCTACATCCTCTGGTCGCAGACCGCATTCCCTCTCGGGTTCTAGGTCATGCCCGTTGAGTGCGATCTCAATGGATGGTGGCCACCCGGATGCGGCCTGGTATCGCAGGCCAACGACAACGCCCTCGGCGCGGTCACGTCACTGTTCGCAAACATTCTGCAGAACATGGCGTCGTGGCTGTGGGCCTTCATCACGGGTGCCTTCACTGTGTCGAACGTCGACGACTCCCAGTGGCTGTCCATCCAGGGACTCACGAGCTGGTGGGTGATAGTAATGCTGACTCCGCTCGCCGTCGTAATGATCTTGCAGCTGCTCTCGGGTCTCATTAGCCAGCAACCAAGACGCATTGGAAGAGCTTTGATAGGCGGAGCAGTCGCGATCCCATTGGTGGGCGCCGCCGTGTACCTCGTCCGGCAGTTGACGAGGGCAACAGACCTGGCGTCTGCCGCCCTCCTCCAATCGATTGGGTCCGACCCCTATCTTGTCTTCATGCGGCTCTTCGGCTTTGAACGAGCGCCGCAGGGAAGTGGCCGGGAATGGAACTTGGTTTCACTGGCTCCCGGAAACACCGGCGGCCCGGCGGGCGCGGCCGTGGTGACCATGATGGCAGTCGTGGTCGTCTGGATACTCGCCTTCATTCTGATGTGCTCGATGATCTTCCGCTCGTTCGCCCTCGTTGTCCTCGCCGCCGTCGCCCCCGTGGCCCTCATGCTGCTGCCTTGGGACAAGACAAAATCCTGGGCTCGCCGCTGGTGTGAGGTCGTCATCGCGTTGGTTGTGGCCAAGCCCTTGGCTGCAACAGTCCTGGCCGTCGCCGTAAAGCTCTTTGCCGATTCCAAGTCCTTCGCGGGCTTGGCAGCCGGAACCGTAGGCATGGCCCTCGCATGTGGGGCACCCATGATGGCCCTGCGCCTCGTGAGCTTCGCTGGAGGGGAACTCGCTGCAGCTGCGCAAACGGCGGGCGGTGGCCACGTGCTCTCGCGAAGCAGCAGTGTTGCGGCCCGGCAAATCAGTCGTCAGGCAGGCGGCCGACTGATTCTCGCAAACATGGTGAGTCGTTCCGCCATGACACGGCCCATCAGTTCAAGCCGTAACGTCTTCCCGACACAGGTGTCAGCTCCTCCTGTGCCCGCCGGGTTGACCTCACCGGGCCCCGATGGAGGACAGAGAGCCTTGAAGACAGGATCGTCAACCGGATCACCGGGTGCACCGCAGTCCGCGGAAACCACAGGGTTCGTGCGTGTAGGTCCACCGAGCCAAGGCGGCGCGGTTCCAGCGCGAGCCCGGCAAAGCACGCCTACCGAACCGGGACCGCGAGCGCGGCCTCCCGCTAACACCCCAGGTCCGTCGAGCCCGCAACCTCCGAAACCCCAGCCACCCAGAATTGATCCTCCGAAGGGAGGCACCCCTCATGTCTGAAGACGGGCGCGCGTTGGAAGCCGTCAAATTCCCAAGGTACGAGCGCCGCGGTTTCTTCCTCGGACTCAAGTGGTATCAATTGCTCATTGTTGCCGCGGGAGTTACCGTCGCGATCGTTGCATCAGCGAGCCATGGTCCAATCGGACTATTCACCACTGGGCCTATGTGGCTCGTGCTCATACTGCTCGGAATACTGCAGTACTCCCGTGTCCCATATCCAGTCTGGGCACAACAGATCGCAACGTTCTTCTACCGCGCAGCTGTGGGCCAGACGAGGTTCCTCGCAAAGCCTGAAGCTCCACGCATCGCCGGCCGACTTGCCCTTCCCGGCGGGTTGGGCAATCTGGAGATTCGAACTACCGCCCGTGGGGAATGCTTCCTGGTCGATGGCCACGGCAAGGAGGCAATCGTAGTGCTGCGGTGCAGTACGCGGTCCTTTGCTCTCCTGGACGCTGACGATAAAGCGTGGGCAGTCCAGGCCTGGTCACGGGTTCAGGCCGGCATGGCCCAACGGCAAAGCATTGCCCGCATCGCCATTCAGGACTACACCGTGCCCTACCCGTCATCGGCACTCTGGGAGTTTTACAGGGAAAACGCCCTGCCGGCGCGAGACAACAAGGAAGCCGCTGGGTGGGGCCATCGTGCATACGAGGACTTACTGGGGGCCGCCGGCTCGGCTATGAGCCATGAGCTGGTCGTCGCGGTTGTCCTGGACACGAGTAAGGCGCGACGGCGGATCAGGGAGTCGGGCGGGGGAGTCACCGGCCTTGAACACGTCCTACGGCTCGAAGTCGATGCGATACGAACGTCGCTGGGTACTCACAACGTCAAGGTCGAGGAATGGTTCGGCGAGGCGGGGTTGCTTGCCATCATTCGCGGCGCTTTCGATCCTGCCCTTTTGCCCGCCGGCAAAGCGATGGCCGCGACAGCTTCGGCGTCGAGTGCACCAGCAGCAGAGTCGACGGATGAGCTCATGAGGCAAGGCCCGATGGGTGTAGAGGAGCACTGGACCTACCTGCGGACAGATTCCGGCTTCCACCAGACCTTTTGGATTGCTGAATGGCCGCGGCAGAAAGTCTTCCCGGGCTTCCTCCACCCTCTGATCTATGTGGGCGAATTCCGCCACACCTTCACCGAGGTTATTCGGGCGGTACCGACCGCTGAAGCTCTGCGCGACATCCGTTCAGCCCAGGAAGCCCACGAGACCCGTCGCCGTATCAATGCCCGCTTCGACAGGCCGCTCACGCGTGAGCAAAGGGCCGAGGAAGAAGAAGTGACACAGAGGGAAGAAGAGATTGTCGCCGGCCACGGTGACGTCCGTCCGGCCTCTTATATGACCGTCACAGCGACCTCACTGGAGGACTTGGCACGACACCGCCAGGAGCTTGAGTCCGCGGCAGCGGGAGCTTTCGTTGAGCTGCGGCTTCTCTACGGACAGCAATGGGCGGCTTTCGTTGCGAGCGCGTTGCCCTTGGGAAGAGGACTGCGGTGAACAAGACGAATGGCAGCTTCGAGTACCTTCCGTTGGGGGTAAGTCGGGGGGATCAGAAAGCACGACGGCGGTCCGCACCTTGGGCGTCCAAGCGGGCGAGTGCTCCGTCGGAGGATGAACAGCCCGGACTTCAGAAGCTTCGCTTCACGGGAGATTGGGGGAACAAGGAGCCGAACTCGCTCCGGGGCCCACACCGGTTGCGTCCGGCACCGCACCGCGCCTCGACCATGACATTCGCGGCCGCCTACCCGTTCCTCACAGAGTCCGGGCTGGGGCATGAAGGCACCTACATCGGAACCGATGTCTTCGGGTCAGGAGCCTTCTCCTACGATCCCTGGATCCTTTACGACAAAGGGATCATCAGCGGCCCATCCATCGTCGTTATCGGAACCGTCGGCACAGGCAAGTCGATGTGCGGCAAGTCGCTCGTCGCGCGGTCCATCACATTGGGCAGGAAAGCCGCCGTCGCCTCCGATCCCAAGGGTGAGTGGGTTGCCGTCGCCAAAGCTGTAGGCGGAAAGGTCATTTCCGTCGGACCAGGCCGTCCCGCACGAGTAAATCCACTGGATGCCGGGCCACGGTCAAGCGCCCTCACTGAAGCACAGTGGCAGGCTGTTGTTCGCCAGCGGCGCCGGTATCTCCTGGTGGCACTTGTCTCCCTCATGCGTCAAGGAATGCCGCTCCGACCCGTCGAGCACACGGCCTTGGATATCGCCCTCATGGAAACAATGGCGGAAAACTCCAACCCCACGCTGCCCATGGTGCTTGACCATTTGCTGCGACCGTCGAAGGAGATGGTAGCTCTCGTCGGGGTCGAGGGCGGAACCGCCGTCAGCCATTCCCTTAGACGCACGGTGTCCGGTGATCTCGAGGGCATGTTTGATGCTCCGTCCACCGTAGCCTTCGACGCGGACGCCCCAATGATGGTGATGGACACTTCGGCGCTCATTGGGGCTTCGGAGCAAGCCCTGTCATTAGCGGCCGCTTGCGGCGCTACCTGGCTGGAGGCGGCGATCACCAATCCCGACGGCGGCAAGCGCCTTGTCGTCTACGACGAAGGTTGGCGGATGCTCGCTGATCCTTACATGCTGGCGAAGATGAGCGAACAGTGGCGTTTGGCCAGAACTTACGGCATCGCCAACCTGCTGATCATGCATAAAGTCGCTGACCTCAACGAGATTGGTGACAGCACCAGCGGACATCGGCAGAAAGCCCTGGGTCTCCTCACCGAAGCGGACACCAGGATCATCTACCGCCAGAAGCACGACGCAATGCGGCTTACCAAGGAAGCGCTGGGCCTTACCGAAGCCGAGTGCGAGCACGTTGAGAATCTTCCGAAGGGCGTCGGTCTCTGGAAGGTCGGCAACCGCTCCTTCATCGTTGCCAACCGGGTGACAACGGACGAGTTGGACGTTTTCGGGACTGACGGCAGGATGCTGTGAGACAGCTAGTGAGTTCCCGGGCTGCCAGCGACAATCCGCTCGTCACCGCTGCTCTCGTTGGAGCGGCGGCTTACGTATGTCTCTGCGCGTTGGTGCAGGCCGCGGCGCAGCTCGCGACCTCTTGGCGCTGCGGCGCCTTGCCGCCGTCGCCCTTCAACCCGGGTGCCGTCGTCGGACTTTTGGCCAACAGGATGGACTGGATAGTCATCCGCCGTGGGGACTGCGCAGTCGGCACGGACAGCGTTTGGTGGATCCTGGCTCCGTCCCTGCTGCTGGTCGGAGCGCTCGCCGTGGCTGCGCTGGTTGCGTGGAGGCGGTGGAAGCAATCGGGGGCATGGCTCCGGCAGGACATCCTGAACCGGGACGGGGTTGCCCGTCGCGCCGAAATCGTCCACGACTTTGGGGCGAGGGCGGTGCAGAAGCGGGGGAAGTTCACGCGCCCGGGACTGGTGAAGCCTTCGGTGCAGGATCTGTCCTGGACCCTGGGCCGATCCCGCGGCGTCACGGTCCACGTTTCTACTGAAGAATCGATGGTGATCCAGGGTGCTCCCCGGTCCGGCAAGGGCCTCTACGTGGTTATCAATGCGATCCTCGACGCGCCCGGTGCCGTCGTAACGACGTCTACCCGGGCTGACAACCTTGTAGTGACCATGAAGGCAAGGGCTTCTGACGGGCGCCCGGTGACGGTGTTCGATCCCCAGGGCATGTCAGGCTTGCCATCGTCCCTCCGCTGGTCACCGGTGCGGGGATGTGAGGACCCGGACGTTGCCACCCGGCGAGCGCTGGTCATTACCGCGGACACGGAGATGAAGGGCGAAAACGCTGCGTGGCAGAAGCGCTCGCTGATCGTCCTCCAATGCCTGCTCCATGCTGCTGCCCTGTCCGGCGAGGGAGTGGCTGCATTCCGACGCTGGTCCTCCAGCCCTGTGCTTGCCCGGGAAGCGCTGGAAGTCCTGGGCAGGCCTGGCGCGGCGCTTGGTTGGCAGTCAGACCTGATGGGAATCCTGGAAGACGACCCTCGGAATACCTCGAACTCTTGGATCGGTGTCTCGGCAGCGGTTGCCCCGCTGTCTTCTCCGAAGGTTTTGGCTGCACTGAACCCGCAGGATGAGTCCGAGGAGTTTGATCCGAAGGCGTTCATTCGGGAACGGGGCACGCTGTATTTGATCGGCACGCGCGCTGGCGCGGCTGCCGCCGGTCCATATCTTTCCGCGCTGATCGACGACATTGACAGCGCGGCACGCGAAATGGCGTTCGTTTCGCCAGGCGGCAGGCTTGAGCCGCCGCTGTCCCTCATACTCGATGAGATCGCCAACCTGGCTCCCTGGCCGGGCCTGCCCGTGGCGCTGGCCGATGGCGGTGGCATCGGCATCTCCACCCTGGTCGTCCTCCAATCCCTCTCCCAGGCCCGTTCCGGCTGGTCCATCGATGAAGCGTCAACAATATGGGACTCCGCCATCATCAAGGTGATTTTCGGAGGTGGATCTGACGAACACGATCTCCGATCGCTAGCAGGTCTGCTCGGCGAGCGCAGTCTGACGCTCACCACGCGTTCCTGGTCGTCTCAGGGTCGGCAGGACGGTGAACAGCTTCGCGACCGTCCTGTGATCGCTTTGGACGAGATTCGACGCCTCCCTGCTGGCACCGCACTCATGCTGGGCCGGCGCACGCGGCCGATTTTGCTGGATCTCCTGGAATGGCACAAGCGCAAGGACGCGGGGGAACTGCGCCGGCTGAAGGCTGAGATGGAGCGCCTGTTGGCCGACGGGCACAAGCAGCGTCAACAGAAGACCGAAGGGACTCCCGATGCACAGCCGTGACAACGTCGACGAATTTGACGTTCCCTGCTCAGGTTCCTTTGGGGACGACGAAATCACTGCACAACTATTCAGGTCGGCATTTGCCGGGCCGGCTGGCCCCAAATCCGTCACCCGCCGATGGCGGGAGATGACCACCGAGCAATCACAGGAGGCATGGCGATCGCTATTTGCCTGGGTGCGATGGCTCGTGGCCACCTATCAACTGACGACGTCGGTCGTCCCGGACTGCTGGTGGCGTCACCCTGAGATCGTGGCCGAGTTGTACGCGCTGCACCGCGCGGAGCTGGCCTCTTACACGACGGACGATCCGGGCTTCGGCCCGCTTGCCTTTCACGAAAGGCTCCCACACGCCGTCGAACGTCTGAGGACGCACACCAGGGCGGCGGGATGCGTCGGACTGCAGGCACACAAGGAGCCCGCACCGCGCATGCTTGCGAACGACGATCCGGCCTTCCTCGATTGGTGCAAGGCGGCCCATCAACTGGTTCCCGAGTTCTAGGTCATGTCGCTGGGATGATCCGGTCACCATGAACCGGTGTCTGCGCAGCTTAGCTGCGGTCCAAGAAGCAGAAGGGTGGCTGTCGTGGCCGCTGCACCCGAAGTTCCGTCAAACCCAACCGCTGGCCCGAACTCCCCGTTGGAGCCTCAGCGACTGGCGCCCGAGGAACGTGTTGCTGCCTTGATGGACGGACTGCACTCGATTCTTGAAAAGGCTGTCGAGTCGCCATCACATTGGCAGGTTCTCCTTGACGCTTCCGCCAGCCTGTGGCGCTATTCCGGCGGGAACGTTGCCCTGCTGATGATGCAGATGGCACAGCGCGGTACCGACGAGCCCACGCTCGTGGCGGGCTTCAAGGAATGGGAGCGGCACGGGCGGAATGTTCTTCGTGGTGAGCATGCCTTGTGGGTGATTGCGCCAAGGACGGCCCGCGTTCAACAGGTGCTCTTACCTGACGGCACGCGTCACCGCATCCCTGTTGGCGAAAAGGCTCCCAACGGCGCCGTTGACGAGGGGAAGAAGACGCTCATCACCGGCTGGCGGGGCCAGGCGGTCTTCGACGTCTCCCAGACCGAGGGTACCCCGCTGCTGGTTCCTCGAGCAGCTGCACTCACGTCTGTCGAGGTGCCGCGGCTATGGGAGTCACTGGCTGCAGTTGCCCGCGCTCACGGCTTCTCAGTGCAAGTCACGGACTCGCAGTTCGGGCTCACAAGCGGATTCACGGACTTTGCCCAGCATCGCGTTCAGGTGGGTGGCTGGCTTAACTCAGAGGAACGCGCAGCGGTGCTCGCGCACGAGCTCGGGCACGTTCTGCTCCACGGCCCGAACGACAAGGTGGGCAAGCTGTATGGAAGCAGCGTGGACCACCGCGGGCTGGCCGAAGTCGAGGCCGAGTCAGTGGCCTACACGGTGCTCAAGGCGCACGGAATTGATAGAGGGCCTCAATCAGCAAGCTATCTGTCGGGCTGGGCTGACGCAGTTATCGAAGCGGAGCGGTCAGCAGCCGAGGCTACTTCTGGAAAGCCGCCGGCCTCACGCGTGGATATTGCCAAATCAGTGCTCGGCCGGGTGACCGCCGCAAGCAAGGTAATTCTTGAAATGACCGATCCGCCAGGACTGGGCGGGAAGGTTCCGGCTGCGGAAGCCTCCCTGCACGTTGAAGGCCAGGAAAACTATGCGGGCGTGAAACCGGCAGAGGAACCATCGCGTGGTCTGGAGATTTCTGGCCCGTAAGGCCGGCTTTGAAGCGTGGGATGGGAAAGTCCCGTCCGCGAAGGAAGGACGCACGACATGAGCACCAAAATACCGATCAACATCGCCGGCAACCTCGTAGCAGATCCGGATCTGACCTACGGTGAGTCGGGGGTGGCCCACACCAAGCTCCGCGTTGCGGTGAACCAGCGCGTCCAGGGGCCAGACGGATCCTGGCATGACGGGGAACCTGTTTTTCACAACGTCTCCGCGTTCCGGGCGCTCGCCGAGAATGCCTCCAATTCGCTGAAGAAGGGCGACCCCGTCACCGTTTCGGGTGAGCTGGAATTCCGTTCCTTTGAAAAGGATGGGGAGCGGCGTGAGGCTCGTCGGATCGTAGCCGAGACCATTGGCCCGGACCTTCGCTTTGGTACCGCTGCATACCAACGTTCTGCGCGTGCCGCTGGGCCTGGCGCTTCAACAGAGGCAGGCCTGCAAGCGGCGCCGGAGCCGACGTACAACATCGCAACCAAGGGGCCGGTGTCGGTATCCCCTTTCGGCGAGCCGGCGCGGAATGAGGTTAGTCTCTGACCCTGCGCCGTTGGGAGGGCCTGCTGAGCTTGCCCCCTAGCGAGACATGGCAATGGCCTGGTCCTTCCGCGGAGGACCAGGCCATTGTCGTCCTGTCACGCTGATGGGCCGCGGTGCCTGCTATAACCGCGAACTGCCCTTCCATTCGTCCGGTTCCACCCGCTTGATGCACGAAGAGTGGGCCCATCCCATGTGGTACTTGCCGGAGGAATCCAGCCATTCGATAAGACCGTACTTGTGAGTCCAGCCAACGGCCTTGCCATAGATTCCGCCGACAAACACTAACGGCCGGGCATACTTCGGGAAGTCCCGAATAGGCGCCGGATCATCGATCGGACGGCTGGACTCAGCGTCCATCCGGGCCGTCATGCGCTCGAGGTCTTCTGGCGAGCCGGACTTGATCACGCAAACAATTATAGAACATATGTTCGAATGCGGTTTGTGGGGGACCGGTCAGTGAGAGGAGCTTCAGGTATTAGGTGCATTCAGTGCGGTAGCCCTTACAGCACCCACCGGGCGCCCTTCGGCAGGAGCCCAGGCCAAACAATCGACCGCCTGAATGAAGTACGTGTCCGGCCATGGCGCGCCAGGCATAACCTGGGCTGGGTCCGGGGAGATGAGTAGGACCGATCCGGGCCAGATCGGTTCCGGAAGCGACTCCAGCCAGGCCCACTGAGTGTGGTTGAAGCGATTCCATCTGATCGTGACCCAGGAGCCGGTGGGCTGCACTGCGTCAACGCTAACCAGCGTCACCTCCGCTGTTGTGCCGCCAAGCGCTTTGGCATTGCTGAAGGATCTCCACTGTTCCGTCGCCTGTTCCAGCCAGGCCCGACGTTGTCTAGTCCGTCGCCACCATTGCCATCCAGTAAGTAGTGCAGCAGCGAACAGCGTGGCGCAGCCTACTAACTTTGCGGAGATGGGAACGCCGGCGGAGAGAAGGAGAACCGGAGAGAGGGCAGCCGCGCATAGAACAACCGCGCTGGCCAGTACCAACCCGGCTGTCGCAACTCTCGGTTTCACCGCTGGGTTCACGACCAATGTTCTGCCTCTACATCAGCTTAGATCTGCCAGCCGGAACTCGTAAGGACGACGTGCTGGGATCGATGCATTTCAGTTGTACTGTTCTCGGGCTGCGGGGCGGCCTGAGAGCTTCTGGCGGTCTCAATTGCTTCCTGGAGTCTTTCCCGCTGGCCCAGCTCTTCCCATTCGTAGTCCGCCGGGGGAGCTCCCAATGGCAGGTGAGTATCGTAGATTCCCCATCTGTCCCTGAACAGGGCAACTTCACGAACCAGCCGGCCGAAGGATTCTGTTCCACCGACGGCTGCAGTGAGCTCGTCCTTCCATGGAGCATCCTGCGTCAGGGCAGCCCCGGTGACGGATTCCATCCTTTGCCGGATGCGTTCGCGGACCTGGACGATTATGTCTGCCAACTCGGGTCCAAGCACAGGGAACGATTCGCGCAATGGGTCTATCGCCGACGTGGGTGTTCCTTTTGTGCAGCGGCGAAGCCGCGCGCTAAGGAGGGCCATCGGGTCGTGCACTGAATGGCTGTCCTGCACGGTCCGCTCCATGACGCGCTCTGCGCCGTGACGGCCGACCGCTGTAGCTTTTCGCCAGGCGGCAACTGCAGCGCCCCACGACGGTGACGCGCTTAGTTCCTGCACTGCGAGCGGGGCACGCTTTCCCAGACAGCGTCTGAGGTCCTCACCGGCAGCAATCTGCGCGAGGTAATCGTACTCGGCATAGAGCCGTTCAAGGTTGTCCGCCTTCCTGCTCTCTGCTTCGCGGACCTCGTGGGCAGTCCGCTCGGCACCTTCTGCGGCGAGCACCTCGCCGAGGATGCTGCGCCACGACAGCTGCTGCGAAGGATCAACGGCCTGGTGGTCAGTGTCGTTGCCTTGGCTGACGTATGCGAAGTTGCCGGACCGGCCGCGGGTCATGCTCACGTAGAGCAGCTCGCGGGTTAGCCGTCCTTGGCTGACCATTGTGTGCCCGGTATCGACCGTGAGGCCTTGGGATCGGTGGGCGGTAGTCGCGTAGCCGAGCTCGACGGACGTCTCAAGATAGGTCCGGGGGAGTACGACGCTTGCTCCAGTGTCCCGCCGCACTGCGGCAACTGAGCCGTCGTGCTTGTTGACGGCCCTGACGTCGAACAGCGTGCCGTTTCGGACAAATTCGCCTTCGCTGTCGATGAGCCGGCGATTGTTTGCTCGGGCGATGACGGTGTCACCGGTGCCAGCTTGGAGGCCATCGGTGAGCTTCGCTGTTAACTCTGCATCCACAGACCCCTGGGCCACCAGGTCCGCCCGAGCACGTTCGTTGAGTATGGCGACAGTCTCGTTGTCGGCGGCGATAAGGATGGACGACTTACCGGCGCGTCTGTCGGCCTGCCACGCAAGATACGCCTGGTCCACCATGGCCAAGTAGGAGCCGTGCCGGATCCGCCGATGCTGTTCGTAGTCTGCGATCGCCGAGTAGTCTCCTGCCCGCAGCTTAAGGGACGAGGCGCGCTCCCACTCCTCATGGAACCTCCAGATAGTCCTGAGCCGCGTCGCTAGTCCCTGGCGGTCCAGCCAGCCGAGGACGCCGCCAGCGTCGATTGCGTCCAACTGGCCGGGGTCTCCCACCAGGAGGATCTTCGCACCGGCTTCCTTTGCTTGTTGCGCGAGTGTAGCAAGCTGAAAGGTGGAAACCATGGACGCTTCGTCAATGATGACGAGTTGATTCGGGTGAAGGCACCACCGCTGGTGAGTCGCAGCGATCCGGGCCGCTTCCTGGGCGAATGCAATGCTCCGGCGGTCGCTGTACCTGGACGAAGTCAGGAGGCGCTGGCAATGGAAGAAGCGCTCAGCCCGCGCGGCCGCACCGTGTCCCATCGACTCGTGCAGCCACTTGGTCACGTTCTCGGTGACCATACGAAGTTCCTGGCCCAGCACCTCTGCGCTCGCCGCAGCCGGGGCCAGCCCGATGACACTGCCTGCCCCATGCTCTGCCTCCCAAACCGCCTTCACCGCGCCCAACGTGGTGGTTTTTCCCGTTCCCGCCGGGCCGACGATGGCGTCCAGTCGGTTTCCGCTGAGGACGACGTGGGCAACGGCGGCGCGCTGATCGGAATGCAGCCTCGAGACCTGCAGCGGGCGACCACTGTCCAGGGACTCCATGATGATTTCTGGGCGGACAGCCGGGCCGCCATCGTCCTCCCTTGCTGTCATGATGGCGTCCTCGGAAGCGAGTGTTGAAGCGTCCGTGTAGAGGCGTGACCCATGGAAGTCGAAAACGCTCCGGTGATTGAGCTGCAGGTCCGGGCCAGCGTTCGATGGAAGGGAATAGCGGTAGTCGTTCAACGGCACTGATTGTTGTTCGGCAGCGGTTGCGACTGCGTCTATCAGGGCGGCCCGGTCTGAGGGCGTGCGGCAGCGGATTTGGGCGCAGACTCTTTCCGCTTCGGCGAGCAGGTTCCAGCGGTTCCAAGTTGAGCGCTTTCCAGCGACCCGCTCCCTGACCACGGTAGCGACGGCGGGGGTCCAGTCGGGAGCGAAGTCCGTGAAGGCAAACGGGGCGATGCGTGAAAGGTTGATTGTGTGGGCGAGGACGTCAGCTGGCTGGAAACCTCTGGCAATTGCTCGAGCCTGCCATTGTTCCGAGAGCTGGTGCAGTGGCGTGGGACTCTCGGCCTTCGGCAGGCGTGTTGTAAGAGTTGCCTGCTGGCGGAGCTTGATGGTTGTCGTGGTGGTTGGGGGATGGCCGTGTTCTGCGGTCCATGAAGCCACCAGCCGATCAGTTTCCAAATCGATGAGGCGGGAGCGATTGGAAAATTCCCAGATTAGATTTTCATCGATTCCGGTGAGTTGTTGGCTAGGGTTGCGCGTTGTGGTGAGGGGAGTGCGGATCTCGGGGTCGCACCCCAGATTCCGTTGGAGGGCGTCGAACAGCAGGCCGTTGTAGTGTTCGCTCGCCGCGACCGCTGCTTTATACAGAGCCCGGGAGTCGAGGGTGACCCAGGCTCCGTCGGTGACACGTTGTGTGCGGTTGGCGACAACCAGGTGGGTGTGGAGCTGCGGATCCCCGGTTCGTGACTCCCAATGGTCGAACGCGGCGGCAACAGCTCCTTGCGTGCCGATATGGGCGACTCCGTTACGGCCGGCCCTTGTATGGATGACGTTCTTTTCCAGCCACGCAAGGGTCGCCTCGACCGCTTCGTGGTGGGTTCGCAGGATCTGCTGCTGCTTGCTGTGCGGGCTCAGCGCCCAGAGTACGGACACCGACTTTGGCACGCTGAACGTCAGGTCGAAGCCGACGACCGCATGCCGTTGGGCTGATTGGCCGGGCTGGTTCTCGACAGCGGCAGATTGGGCGTGTGGCCTGCCCAGGGGAGTGCCGGTCTGCGGATGCACCGCCATGTCAAATACCGCTCTTGCGTCGGTTTCCGTGACGGCGTCACCCAGCGACTTACTGATGCCGTTTAGTCCGCCGCCAATCCAACGCCCCTGGGGTGTGCCCGCCTTCATGTAGTACGTGGTGGGGTCCGGGGGAGAACCGGATAAGTCATCCATCATCGTCGTCTTGAACAGGTAGCGCAGACCCGACCGGGCAGACAGACGTGCGATAGACATGGTCACAGTCGAGGTGCCCCTGCCTGATGTTTGCCTGGATCCCATCCCCGCCGGCGGAGGATGTCCAAGGTTCGGACGTCAAGAGCCACTCCCTTGGCACGGGAGATTGAGACAAGCAAGGCCGCGGTGTGGGCCAGGTCCTGCACATTAGTCCGTTGAGCTCGTTTAAGGCGGGCGACCTCCGACTGGAGGAGGTTGATGCTCAGCCGCTGTTCCGAACTCTCGGCTTCGAGCCGGTCGATCTCTGCGGCTTGAGAGCGGAGCTTGGACTGAACCACTTGGCGTTGGCGCTCGCAGGATATCCTCTCGGACTCCAGACGACGCTTCGTAGCCTGCAACTGCGCTTTGAGGTGCGGCGAGCTCAAAGTTGTTGCCGGCACTGTAGAAGGTCGAATTGTGGCTCGGTGGCGACGACTCCGGTGCCTGTTCGCACAACGTTGGGAGCAGAACCGGTGGCTCCTCCGCGTCGCTTCGAAAGTGGTACGGCACTCTTCGCAATTCTTCTGGTTCACGTTGATTCATCAGCGAAGCGCAGCGGGGCAACATGACTGGCCGTGACAGCATCTAACGCTGGCGCCTTGGATGCCAGAGGTGTGAGGGCTGGATTCTAACGAGGAAGGTGGGGCGTGGAGCGGCTCTCGAGTAAGAGCTCGGCGCGTTCGACTACCGACAAGTGGTGTTCGTTGAGGCGCTCGCGGGCTAGGGGACTCGCCAATTCACAGTCTAGGATTTCGACTAGATGCCGGTGAAGGTGGGCTTCCGCGTGGCGGGAGAAGAACACGAGCAAAGCGGGGCGGTGGTCCTGCAGGACCAGCTCTCGCTGGCAACTTGTAACGTCATTCCAAATTGGCTTGATCTGCATGAGAAGTAGCCTTGCCCGCAGCGCGAAGATGCCCTGCCGGAGGCGTCCCGCCATGCGGGGGAGAAGTAGTCCAAGACTGACCAGGAGCACAGCAGCCGTCTCTCCGATCCAGTAGAAGCCTGTCAGTGCGGCAGCTGTTTGACTGTCGGCGCCTTCAGCTGCAATCACAGCGCCGTAGATCAGCCGGTCCAGCAGGACAAGTGCGAAGAGGACGCATCCCCCTGCGATGAGGGAAAAAGCCGACCGGAAGGCCGGTGCGTGCATGTGCGGGACGTTGCTGCGGCAGACCCGGGCTATGTCAAGGCAGACCCACATGATGAAAGCGGAGCCTGTCCAGAGGAAGACTGCCATCCCGGGCTGGTCAGCGTAGGTCAGCGGCAAGTTGGGATCGGTGCCATCCACGCGGCTGGCGAGAAACCCGGCCGTCACTGTGGTGCACACGGCGGCAGCAGCGAATCTGCCCAAGACGAGCTGCCGCCGTCGTACTTCTGTATCTGTAACCGCTGCCAGCAGAATCGCCGTGCGAAACTGCCAGAACCCCAGGAGCAAGGACAAGAGGGTAACCAGGCCGACGCGGTTGTGTCCGCCAAGTAATGGATCGACGGTGTAGTAGACCGCTGGGACATAAAGGGTACAGGCGATCGCAGCGAGGATAGTGGCGCGGAAGACGCTTCCACGGTGAGCATCGAGCGCTGTTGGAAGCCTGAGAACGGTCAGGACCCAGAGTGCGGCGGCAGGGACCGCTTCCATCAGCCGAATACTTGTGGAAATGCCAAGGGCTCGGGCATGGCATCGACGTCGCTGTTGATGATCCGAGTAGCGAGTTGGTCGGCCAAGACTTCAGCCATGAGTTCTGCGCCGTCTGTGTAGCTGCTGCGTCCGAGCACGCGGAGTACGTCCTGGCTTAGGTCAGGCAGGAAGGTCGCGGCAAGGTCTGCGCTAGTTTCTTGGAGGTCATGACAGAGAATCATGTGGCTGAACTCGTGAAGGACGATCTGCTGCCGGTGCCAGGCCGACTTCACGGGGGCATGCAACACGATGTCCCGGTCCGCGCAGATTAGCCACACGCCGCAGAGTTCCGATCCGGATAGGCCAGGCAGTTCATCGACAATGATGGGGCGGCTTCTTTGCCGTTCCAGTTTGTCCTGAATGAGCTGGAGTGTTGGCGCCTTGGGCAACCCAAAGCCTTTCTCGGCCTTGCGGGCTACTTTTCGAGCTTCACGATAGTTCATTGCTTTGGAAGGTTGACGGGTCAGGGACCTTGACGGGGCCGATTTGATCGAGCGAGTAGCCGCCCGGGTACAAAGACGAGCCGGCCTTTCCTGGCGTGAAATGAGGCTTTCGCTGCAACGGCAGCCGGCGGTGGAGGGCGTTGCGGACTGCCAGAATAATTTCCAGGGTGGCTCGGGAGCCTCGGCCGCTGCGGGGGAGCCCGAGGGCGCCAACGAGCCGGTCATCAGCGAGCATTACACTGATCATTCTTGCAGCGAAGGGTCGTAGAGGAAGCGGCAGACGGCTCTGAAAGACCTGAACTGTCGCGTCCATCAGCTTTTGGCCTTCAATCGATGCAGAGACATGGGTTGCCTCGTATTGGTCAAAGAAACGCTCCGCTTCGGCATAGGTCTCCGGCATACCCTGTACGTTCATCCGGGATCCCAACTCTGCGAAAAAACGGGCTGCAGCGGTTAGCTCTGCTCCTGTGGGCGGGCGCCACGCATGCTGCTGGGCCCAGCGAACCGGGACGACCAGCAGGGTCAGAAGGACGTAGAGGTAATCGTCCGCGCTGCCGGGGACGTTGCGGTGAGCGCGATTGAGCAGGGCGACCATGTGCTCTCCCCGGTCGCTATCGAGGCCGCTTGCGATGAGCTCGTAAATGACGATTGCAGTGTCGTAAGAGCGCTTCATGGGACGCTCCAGGATTTCGCCGTTCCGGTAGAGAGTGGCCGCTGTGCGCGGGATAGCAAAATTCCGGTAGTACGAGAGGAAGAAGCCAAGTTCCATGTCTGCCGCCAGATCGTAGAGGACCATGGTGCGGAAGGTGGTTTCCCAGTCGTTCGAGGAAGGGCTCTCCTGGCGCCGGAGGCTGTCAGCGAGGGTGGGATGAATCTTCATCGTGGCCCCCGTTCATAATGCTTGCTACTGCACACTCGAACTGTGGGCTGCGAAGGCTCCCCAGCTCGGCTAACTTGCTTACATCCTAGAACTGTTGTCCTCAGCTGGCTAGGTGAATGTAGACGGGTCTACGCAGGTTTCTTGGCGCGGTTGTTGGCCAGTTCTCGCCGCAAGCCCTTTTCCCCCTGCCGCATCATCAGGGCATGTGCTGCTACGAAGGCCGGAGCGGCAACCGGTGTCAGTACGTTCATCCAGCGTTGGGTAGGCCGTACGCGCCACTCTATGTCCATACGCGTTGCATCGTCTTGCTCTTGGGGGACCAGCGTGACCCGCCCTGTGCCCTGCAAGTGCCCCCCGGCGTCGAACTCTATTTCATGAGGCGCGGCGACTTTCGTGGGGTGGATTGTGATGGTGAGCGTGTAACCCAGGAACGCTTTGAAGTTCAGGTGGGCCGTGGTCGCCTTCAGAATCTCCTCGTGAGCCTCGCTTGGTGCTTCCGTTCGCTCAAGCGGCGCAGCGAAGGTGCAGTGCGGCCACCACTGAGGCCAACTCATATCGATGTCTGCGATGACGGCCCACACCTCGTCAGGTGAGGCAGGGAGCTGCCATGTGGAGCTGAGGTCGAAGAGGCGAGACTTCATACGATTATCTTGGCATCAACTCCAGCATGCCCTGCTCCGCCGGCTTCGCAAGGCAACCAAGGAAGGCATTTTCGGCGTCTCCGGCCTCGTTGAGCATAACTCTGTGCTTCGGGCTGCCGTCGTCGGCGCCTCCGAGCTGAAACGGCAATAGTCCGGAGTTTTAGGCCTTCATCGGCAGGTAAATCACAGTGTAGATTCCGAGGAGGGCGAGAATTGTGACGCTTCCTGCCAGCGTTGCAGTCGAGACGATGTCGGGTTTCATATATTCGTGGGTAATGCCGTGAATTGACCTGTAGAGGCGTCGTCGTCGGGCCACACTGATGGAAGTCACGGCCGAAGCGGCAGCTAGAACGAGAGTTCCTGTGAACCAGCCATGGTATGGGGCCCACCGAAGGAACATGGCGGCCGTGACCACCAGTGACAGCATCGTGCGTCCCCACGCGAGGTCCGTGCGTTCGGGCTGAAGTCCGGGGTCGCTGTGCTCGGGCAGGATGGCGTGACCGGGCATCACGTGGGCCGGATGATGACGAAAGAGATCATGGCTGTTGCCACGAGAGCACCGCCAATTGCCAGCAGGGGAGCGATCGCTGGTAGGGGCAGAGGCGTTTTGTGACGCATGGCGCGTTCGACGTTGATCCAGCGGAAGAACGATCCACCACCGATTAGGAGTGCCAGGACGAGCAGGAGAAGGGCAACGGCCTTGCGGAGTCCTGCTTCGAAGAAATCCGCCATGAACGCTTCGACCGCTATGCCGCCGGCAAGTAATGCCAGCGACGTCCGAATCCACGCCAAAAAGGTCCGTTCGTTGGCGAGACTGAACCGCGGGTCCGGTTCAGCGCCACCCTGTAAGAGCCGGTTGCGCATCCGCCCGCGTCTGTTGCCTGCGCGCGGTTCTGGTGTCATGGTTATCTCTCGTTTCTCAGGGCCTGCACTACGTGGCGGCTACGGTGCGGAATCCGCAATTCCCCGAAGATGAGTCCGGTGTGTTAGATGTCCGGGCGGCGACCCGATAACGATTGCAGTAGGAATCGTGGCAGAGGTAGGAGCCTCCGCGCATGACTCGACCACGGCCGATTGTGGGTCCTTGCGGGTTATAGGTGGGGGAGTTGCGATAGTACTTGGGCAGGAACCAGTCAGCGCACCAGTGCCAGACGTTACCGGCCATCTGGTAGAGGCCGTAGTCGTTAGGGGCGAAGTGTTTCGCGGGCGCAGTACCAAGGTATCCGTCTTCTATGCTGTTTGTAGTAGGGAAAGTGCCTTGCCAGATGTTGCAGCGGTGTAGTCCGGCGGGCGTGAGGTAGTTGCCCCAGGCATAGCGCTTTGCGTGAAGGCCGCCTCTTGCTGCGTATTCCCATTCGGCCTCGGTGGGTAGGCGGCGGCCCGCCCAGGCGCAGTAGGCGAGAGCGTCGCTGTGGGAGACGTGGACGACGGGGTGGTCGGGAATATCCTGCCAGTCCGAGTTGGCGCCGGTTGGGTGGGCCCAGTCAGCGCCGCGGACGTTCCACCACCATGGGGCGCCGGCCGCAGTGCCCAGGACGTCTCGCGGGGCCGCTGTGGATAGCAGATGGAACACGGCCGAGGTCCCGTACGTTTCGGCCTCGGTTCTGTACCCGGTCGCCTGCACGAAGGTGGCAAACATGCTGTTTGTCACCGAGGTCGCGTCAATGCGGTATGCGTCCAGGCTTACCCGGTGCACAGGGGACTCGCCGTCGGTCGGGTATCCCTCGCCGAACGCATCGCCCATTTGGAAAGTTCCTTGCGGAATCAGGACGTCTTCATGCCGAGGTATATCCGAAGATGCAGCCCGCGTTAGGCGGCTTGCACCATCAGCGGCTCGGCTGCTTGACGTACTTCCCTCCCGGGAAGTCGAGCAGCAGCCGTGCGATTCGGAGTTCATCGGAGCCTTCCTTGGCCCATCGTCGCCGATCTGTACCGCAGATTTTGGCCGGGCGTCGTTTGCGGTTTCATTGCCGTGGTGTTCCTTTGAGGGAGTTGGACGCAGATGCCCTGCTGCCCTTATCTTCGAGACGGTTGGGCGGGTGTTTGAGGTTCGAGGCGTACTATTTCGATCCCATCCGTTTGATGCACCATGATGCGGCCATTGCCTTCGTCGAGGTGGGCCCACAATGTGGTGGCATCGGGTGTGATCTCGTCTATCCATCCGTTGGCGATGATTTCCTGACCCCTTCTGAGCTGGACGCGTTCCTTTGGCCACAAGTATTTCCACTGGCGCTGCAGCAAAGGCTGCAAGCATCCGGTTGGCATCCGCTCTGTCCAAAGCCTAACGTCGATTTCTGCAGTAGAGGTTGACCCAACGGGCTCTAGGCCATGTTTCATCTTCTATCCTTCGCTTGGGTCATTTAGGGAGACTGTTGACAGGGGCCAAAGTTGTACCTCAAGGGTTAACTCCGTGGTCTAAGCCTGGGCCCCGCCCGATTTGTGGGGGCCCAGGCCAACGTCAGTCAATAAGCCGGGCGCTGATGTCGTCGACGGCCATGATGATCTCGCGGTTGTAAGGCGCCTTGGGTCCTGGCGAGTAGGCGACGTCGCGCAGGCCGCCCGTGTGGCGGAACCAGCCTTGGCGTTCATGCAGGTCCCAGTCCACGGGGCCGCCGCCGTCGTAGCCGATGCTGATGCCGGTGAAAGGTGCCATTCCCATCAGCATCGGGACGCTTTCGAACAGGGTTGTCCGGTCCCCGTCAATACTGATTGAAACGCTCCAGCGAAACTCTTCGAGGGCCTGAAATTCGAGGATGACGGAGTCAGGGGCGGGGGTGCCAACCGGTATTGTGGCCCGGTGCATGTCGCCGTAGGCGTTGTAGGAGAAGTGAAGGTCTCCCTTTTCGGCATAAAGGATGTAGCCGCCGCCCTGGTCGCCGTGGGAAACGATCACTCCCTGTCCGAGGCCGCCGTCGAAGCGGGCCTCAACATTGAATGACCTTAAACCGATCAGCTTGGACGAGCGCACACGCTCAAGGCCGGGGGCACCAGGGCGGAGGCGCACGGGCTGTTCGAGCTCCAGATCAGTCGAGGGGATGCGTGCTGTCATCGTAGGTTCGTCCGGGAGGGGAAAGACTGTGTTGTGCCATGCGGCGCGCCTCCACTTTTCGGCCAGGTCGGCGACGACGTCAGGATGTTCGCCCGCACGATCGTGTGCCTCGGCTGGGTCCGCGGTCATGTCATACAGCCTCCAAAATGCGGGACTGTCGCCGTCTTTGCCCCACCCCATGCCGACGATCTTCCAGCGTCCCTCAAAGTACGAGCGTTGGCCCATGAACGTCACGTGCTGCCCGTGGGTATGCGCTGGCGCCTCAGCGTTACGGAGCGCGGATGCGAAGCTGGTACCGTCGGGGGCTCCGGTTGGCTCACCGCGGAGGATGTCGGGGCGTTTCGCGCCGGTAAGTTCTTCCAAGGTTGGGGCAACGTCGGCGACAAAGGCGAAGTTGCCCCGGACACCGTCATCAGTCTCGGTGCGGGGAAGCCCTGCCGGCCAGCTCACAATCAGCGGGCTGTGAATACCGCCTTCGTGGACCGACCCTTTGTATAACCGGAACGGGGTGTTGGAGACGTGCGCCCATCCGGCCGGGTAGTGCCCGTGCACCCGCGGGCCGCCGATCTCCTCAAGTGGCCGGGGCACGTCGCGCACCCAGTCATCGGGTAGTCCGGGCACGAATGTGAACTGGCTGAAGTAGCTTCGCGTCCCTTGGACGCCGCCCTCGGCGGTGCCTCCGTTGTCACTTGCGAAGATAATGATTGTGTTCTCGTACTCGCCAATCTGTTTCAGATGATCTACGAGGCGTGCGACGCTGCGGTCCACACCGGTGACAGCCCCGGCGTAGGCTTCCATGTGCCGGGCGTATAGCTTACGGTTATCAGCGTCCAGAGTTTCCCACGGCGGCACACCCTGGGTGTGTTCCGGGCCGGAGGGCGATATCTCGACGGTTTCGCCGAACAAGCCGATTTGCTTCTGTTTTGCGAATCGCGCCGCGCGAACCTTATCCCAGCCGGAGTCGTAGGCGCCGCGGTGCACCGCCATGTCCTCGGCGGCGGCCTGGACGGGTCCGTGCACTGCGTTGTGTGCGAAATACAGGAAGAAAGGTTTGTGCGGGCCGCCTGTCCGTACTCCGTCGATCATGTCGATCGCTTCGTCGGTCAGCCGGTCGGTGAGGTAATCAACGTCGGCGAACTCTTCGGTGACAGGGGAGTTGTCACGTAAGAGCCGGTGAGGGTGGAACATGGTGGTAAACCCCTCGAGAGACCCGAAGTACCGGTCGAACCCGCGCTGGATTGGCCACGTCGACCGGTCGGCGCCGTCGTGCATGCTGGTTTCGGGCGTGAGATGCCACTTGCCCACCATGAGCGTCGAGTACCCGTTCTCGCGGAACGTCTCGGCGAGAGTTGGCATATTCTGCGGGATGGCCCCGCGGAGGCCCGGGTACCCTGGATTCATGTTTGCGACAGAACCGACTCCTGCGCGATGGGGGTTGCATCCGGTCATCAGCGACGCACGGGTCGGGGAACACACTGGTGCGACGTGGAAGTTCGTGAACCGGTAGCCCTCGTCGGCGAGTTTCTGGATCGCTGGCGTCGGGATCTCACTGCCGAATGGCTGGACGTCGCTGAACCCCATGTCGTCGATGAGGATGATGATGACGTTTGGCGCTTTTTCGGCGGCCCGTTTTGGTGCTGGCCACCACGGTGTCGACTGCGACGACCTGGGTGCTACCTTGCCGGCGAAGCCCTCATAGCCGCGGGGTGCAGCGTCTGCCACGCCGATCAGGTTTGGCTGCGAGGAGTTGACGTTTCCCATGGGTCTCCTTGTCTTGGCCCTGGTTATCTCGCCGGGACCTCTGTGTCCTTCTTAGTGTTGATGTGGCCGGGTTTGCTTAACGAGACCATTCATTTCAGGTTGATTCGGTAGACGCGCTGTTCAGGTGACGATATCCCGCAGTGAATGGTTCCTGAGGGGACCGAGATAACGCTGCAGGAAGTCGATCGAGAAGCCGCCTTCAATGCGCAGTGCCATTTTGTACATGAGGAATGGGTGTGCGCCGAGGTCAAGCAGCGCACCGAAGTTCTGGTTGCGGAGCGCGTCGGCCTCCTCGGCAGTCAAATCGTAGCCCCGCACGTAGGTCTCCGGGTTGGTGCGGATCTGCTCAGCGTTTTGCTGTGACGTGTAGATCCCCCACAGGGCGGTGTCGAGTGCGTAGATACTCAACGGTGGCCTCCTTCGTTGATTGCTTCTTCGTCCCATTCGAGGAAGGTGTTAACAAAACTTGCTTGCGATGAGGTCATATCGCACCATGTCGGCAGCGCGCCCTGCACGACTCCCCAGGCAACCAAATGAACCATGAAACCGGGAGTGCCGTTTCCTTGCGCATACAGCTTGTCCCAGGTGCAGTCGGGAAGAAGGTCATCGACTCGGCCGTTCGTGAACAGTTCCCAGGTGCGAAGGTCCCATGGCGTCACGGGTTCGGTGGTGAAGCGATCCATCGCCGGGCCGCCCACTGAGTTTGTCATGTGGCCGGTTGCGAGCACCGCAACACGCAACTCTGCAGGTGCTGTATGTAGTGATTGCCGCAGGGCGACACCTAGGTCGTAGTAGCGCTGCCCTGGTGGAATTGGTGGTACGAGCACATTGGTCCACAAGGGGATGACGGGGATGTCCTGTTCCGGTCGAAGGGCCTGCAGGGGGACGGTGAATCCGTGGTCTATGCCGTAGTCGTCTGACGAGGCGAGATCGAAGTGGCGTTCCAGGAGTGATTCAAGCAGGTGGCGTCCAAGGTCGTGGTGTCCGGGAGCCTGGTATTTCGGAAGCCGATAGACTTCTTCCTCCCATGGGAATGGCCCCGCCGTGTTCGAACCTTTTCCGATGCCGAACGCGGGAATGTTGTTGTAAAACCACTGATTGAAGTGGTCCCCCGAGGCCATGACGATCACATCAGGGCGGGCTTGGGCTAGCGACGTGCGCATGCGTTCGTAGTCGTCGCGTATTTGCCGGAAGACGGGGTGGCCGGTGTCGGCCGCAGCAACCTGATGCGGGAGGGTAGGGTCATGGGGCGCGATGCCCACGTAAACGATTTTTGCCAATTGAGGTCCTTGAGGCCGTGGGGTGAATTACTGGATCGGGAAGTTTGGATACATGGGCTCCCGGCCCCCGGTGTCTTCGGCGACGCAGGTGTTGCGCTGGTGGCCAAGCCCTGTGAGGGTGGCGTCGATCACGTCGCCAGGTTGCAGGAACCTGTTGTGGTGGGCGCCGTTTCCCGGCGCGGATCCAAGGAAGATGTGGTCTCCTGGCATGAGGTTGACCCGCTCGGATGCATAGGTGACGAATTGCTGGGGGCTGAAGATCATGTCGCTGGCTGGCCAGTCCTGCATGCGCTGGCCGTTAAGGTCGAGCTGGATCTGCACCTTCGACGGGTCTACGAACTGCTTCGGGACGACAAATGGTCCGGCGACTTTGAAGGTGGGTTGGTGTTTGCTGATCCAGTCGAAGTTGAAGTGGATGTCTGTCCGGCGGAAGATGTCGACTGTGCCGATGTCGTTCATGACCATGTACCCGGCGATAGTGCTATCTGCTTCCTCCGGGGTGACGAACCGGCGGGTCTGGCCCATGACGACGCACAATTCGAGTTCCCAGTCAGGCTGCTTTCCGATCACTGGGAGAAGCAGGTCGTCCTGTGCGCCGGCGAGGGATGAATGCAATCCTGTCCAAAAGAAGGGCACACCCGTGCGGGAGCGTTCCTCCATCAGTTCAAGGTTGCGGGCATAAAACTCTTCATCAGTTTCGCCGGGTCGCCGGTTGTGCTGGTTGAAGGCGTTTTTGGTCAGCATTTGTGCGCTGTGGGTCTTGAAGTTCTGCCCCGCGCCCATCAGGTTTGGGTGCGCCAGGGGCGGGAGTGGGCGGTAGTCCGGATATTCACCTGTCTTCGCGGATGAATCGGAAAGCTTGGCAAGACGGGGGAAGGCGTTGTCCCAATCCGCGAAGAGCTCGTGAGAGTCACGGTAGTACTCGGAGGCGTCTGCGACGGATCCATCGGGACGGACGATGGCGACGAACTCGCGTGTCCCGTCCTTGAGGCGGGCAATGCCAAATGTGCCGTCCGCAAGTCCGACAGGGCTGGTGCTCATGATTAGTCCTTTAGGTTGATTACGTTGTCCGCACAATATGTGGCTGCGCTGCGCGGCCGTCCATAAGTTCGGTGCGGGATGCCAGCACTACTGGAGGCACCCGGTCCGCGCCTTTGGCGACGATGCCTCGGCGGCCGGGTATCCATATCGGCCTCTGAACCAGAGTTTCATTATGACAGCACTCTGTCAATACGACAGCTTGATGTCCTACAATGAAAGGCCTGGCAACGCACAAGCTGCCGGTCGTCGTAAAGAAAAGAGGCATCAGGTGGAAATTCAGCACTACAGCCCCCTGGTCGGGATGTTCCGGGAACTCACGCAGGCCCTTGCGGCGGCCAACGGTGTGGCCGAGCGATTGCTGGCGCCGGAAGGCCAGACGCTTGCCCGCTGGACATTCTTGGACACACTCTCGGAGGGTCCCATCTCAGTCCCTGCCGTGGCGAGACGGCTGCGGCAGACGCGGCAGAGTACGCAGAGGATCGCTGACATTCTGGTTGAGGAAGGGCACCTACTGCGCCTTCCCAATCCTGATCACCGGCGCTCTCCCCTCTATGCTTGCACCGCCTCGGGGCGGGAAGTTCTCGAGCGTCTCCCCGACGCGGTTGCGGAGTGGTACAGCTTCCTGGGGACTGCCCTGTCCCTTGATCAGATAGAGAGGCTAACGGAACTGTCGCGCAGCCTACGTCTCGCCGCCGAGGAGTTTACTGAGGCCCGCCTTTCACGTGAGGCAGCTCTCACTGGTAATTGACATCACACTGTCGATATGACAGCATGTTGGCATAATCGGATGCCGCGATGAAGGGATAGCCGTGCTGGGCGGACTCCTTCCAGACCTTGACGTCAGAGCGACAGGAGAAGGAAGGAACTCTGCAGATCTGGACGAATGGCGTTAGCCGACATTCGTCATCCCGGCCAGGATCGAAACAAGAGCTGTGCTCTGTCGATTTCCTGTCAACTCGGAATTCCCATCGCCCCGGACCATCTGTTCAATGTGGAACAGAATGCAAGCGGCCTGCACAAGCCCGCCTCTGCCGCAGCTGAAAGGACGTAATGATGCGTTTCAGAAGAATGGCGCTGTACGCGACCATCACCCTCGGTCTGACCCTTTCCGGATGTTCCGGAGCGTCGCCGGGCGCCACAACTCAAGCCCAAAAAAACATCACTATCGGCAATATCATGGCGCCGGCCACATTCGAGGCGAGGAACTTCGACTGGGGCTATCAATCAATCTACGCGCAGGCCGTGTACGACACTCTCGTAAAGATCCAAACCAACGGCAACGATGTCGAGCCGTCCTTGGCGACGTCGTGGGAGTACAACACGGATAAAACGGTCCTGACAATGAAACTCCGCGATGACGTGAAGTTCAGTGATGGAACCGCCTTCACCGCCGGCGTCGCTGCACAGAACCTGCTGCGCTTTCGCGACGGCAGTTCCGGGCAGAAGTCGAAGGTCGCCGACATGGCAAATGCGACGGCCACAGATGCGACGACTCTCGTCATCACATTGAAGCAGCCCAACCCTGCATTCTTGCGCTATCTCGGGCAGTCAGCGGGTCTCATGGAGAGTCCGACTGCGTTTGACAAGCCTGACGCCCAGACAACCCCTATTGGTTCAGGGCCCTACACGCTGAACACAGGCAAGTCGGTTGTGGGAACCTCGTACGTCTTCGACAAGAACCCCCAATATTGGGACTCGGGGAACGTCCATTACGAAACCCTCACCGTCAACGTTTATAACGACGGAACATCGGTACTTAACGCGCTCCGAGGCAAGCAGCTAAATGCTGCCGCAGTCATCGATCCGACAATCGTCCCGCAGATCCAGGGGGCCGGTTTCACGGCCAACGACCAGAACTTGACCTTCGCCGGGCTCTACTTGTTTGACCGCGCCGGGAAGTCCAATCCGGCGCTCGGCAACGTCAAGGTTCGTCAGGCGATCAACTACGCGATTGACGCAGACGCCATGATGAAAGCCGTTGCCCAGGGCCGCGGCAAGCCAACGCGGCAGATCTTCCCTGAATCCTCTGCGGCATACGATGAGTCCCTCAACTCCGTCTACAAGTTCGATCCGGCCAAGGCCAAGCAGCTTCTTGCCGAGGCCGGCTACGCCGACGGGCTGGAATTGACCATCCCGACCGCTCCGAACTTCCCCAAGTCCCTGTGGCCCTTGATCCAGCAGCAGCTCGGCGACGTCGGTATCAAAACAAAGTTCGTTGACACCGCCCAAAACCTCATTTCCGACCTGAAAAGCCAAAAATATGCCCTTAGCTACTTCACCGTGCAGCGAGACGCGAACGACTGGATGTTGATAAGCAACCTGATCAGCCCCAACAGTAGCTGGAACACGTTTAAGTACCAGGACCCCAAGGTCGATAGTTTGCTCGGAACGATCCGCACCTCAGAGGGCGACGCACTCAACGCCGCGCTGAAGGAGCTCAATAAGTACATCGTGGACCAGGCCTGGTTCGCTCCTTGGTACTCACCAACCATCTACTTCGCCACAGATAGCAAAACCGGCGTCGAACTCAATCAGGGCAATGTGATCCCTAATGTATGGAACATCACGCCGAAGGCCTAACTGGCCGAGGTAAGTCGAGGAATAGCCATGCTTAGATACATTGTCCGAAGACTGACAAGCGGCGTCGTGCTGCTCGTAGCCATCACAATCTTGGGTTTTACCCTCTTGTATCTGGGCGGTGGAGACATCGCCCGGAAGATCTTGGGGGAGAGCGCCGACACGGCAACAGTTGAGGCCAAAGCCCAGGAACTTGGTCTGAACCAGCCACTTTATGTTCAGTTCACCTCATGGGCAACGCGCGCACTGGGAGGTGACCTCGGGACCTCGTGGTTCAGCGGTCAGCACGTGGCAGAAGCGATCACATCGCGCGTCGCAGTGACGCTGTCGCTGGTAACAGGAGCAATCGTGCTGATCGCGATTGTCTCCGTGTTTCTAGGCGTACTTGCCGCAACCCGCCGTGGGTGGATCGACCGCTTCGCCCAGCTCCTGGCAGTCGTGGGCCACGCGATCCCGGGGTTCCTGATCGCCGTTGGATTGGTCCTTGTGTTTGCACTGACCCTGCACTGGTTCGACCCGACCGGGTACGTGGCCTTTACTGACGACCCGGCGGGGTGGGCCAAGACGGTTGTGCTGCCGGTGATCGCCTTGGCCTTTGGCGGTATCGCCAACGTGACCCAACAGATCCGCGGATCAGTTATCGATGCGCTCCGCCACGACTACGTTCGCACGCTAAGGTCACGCGGTCTGCCCGCCCGTCGCGTGATTCTCAAGCACGTTCTGCGCAACGCGGCCGGCCCGGCACTTGCCGTCCTCGGAGTGCACTTCGTGGCGTTGCTGGGTGTGGCCGTAGTGGTCGAACAAGTCTTCGCGATCCCGGGACTGGGTCAGATTGCTGTGCAGGCCACAGCCTTGGGCGACATCCCACTGGTAATGGGACTTTTGGTCGCAATCACAGTCATTGTCATCATATTCAACCTCATCGTCGACCTGGCCCAAGGTTGGCTCAACCCGAAAGTTCGTCTGTCATGACAGCACAAGTCCACGCATCGGATTCCGAACTGACGGCCATCACTGCGCCCGCGGCCGCCGTCCAGGCGGGGATCATCCGACGCCTACTGCGCAATCCGCTCGCGGTCACCTCCCTGATTTTTCTCACCCTGGTCCTCCTTGCAGCGGTTTTTGCCAAGCTGATTGCGCCTCAGGATCCGAATACCGCGGATATCAATTCTGTCCTTGCCGCCCCTGGCGGAGCTCATCTTCTGGGCACGGACGGCGCAGGGCGGGATGTGCTCTCACGGCTTTTGGTTGGAACGCAACTCAGCCTGGCCGGAGCTCTCGTGGCTTTGATGGTCGCCATGGTCATTGGCGTCACCGGCGGCTTGCTCGCCGGATACTTCGGTAAATGGATCGACACCATTTCAAGCTGGATCATCGCCCTGCTCATGGCACTGCCTGGGATCATAGTTCTGCTGGCTGTGCGCGCCGTCGTGGGACCCTCGTTGTGGGCCTCCATGCTGGTCTTCGGCGTCCTGCTGTCCCCGACGTTCTTTCGACTCGTTTACGCCTCGGTGACCGCGGTGCGCAGTGAGCTTTACGTCGAAGCCGCCCGGGTCGCGGGTCTGTCAGATTCAAGAATCATCGTTCGGCACATTTTGACCGTGGTCAGGGCACCGATTGTGATCCAGTCCGCGGTTGTGGGCGGAGTGGCCTTGGCCATTCAGTCCGGGCTTGAATTCCTTGGTCTTGGGGACATCAACATCCCGACATGGGGGCAAATGCTCTCTGATGGTTTCCAGAACCTCTACACCAACCCACTGTTGATCGTCTGGCCCGCCACCGCGATCGGCCTCACTCTCATAACACTCACCTTGCTGGCCAACGCGCTGCGCGACGAACTCGAGCGAGCGTCAGTGCCTCGTAAAGTCCGCCGCCGAAAAGATAGCGGTCCAACTCCAGTGCCAGCGGGGGAGGAGACCGTCCGGCACGACGAGGGCCCCAACAAGGGGAATGCAGTCCTGGAGGTCAACAATCTGTCTGTGGCGTATCCACTTCCCGGGGGAGACACCAAGACTGTTGTGCACGATGTCTCCCTCGCCGTCGCCCGCGGCGAAGTCCATGGCTTGGTCGGGGAGTCCGGCTCCGGCAAGACACAAACGGCATGGTCGGTGTTGCGTCTGCTGCCGGAGGGCGGCAGCATTGCCGGGGGCTCGATCGTCTTCGACGGCCGGGACCTTGCCGGGCTTAGTGAGAGGGAGATGGAGAAGCTGCGCGGCGCCCGCATCGCCTATATCCCCCAGGAACCCATGTCCAACCTGGACCCCTGCTTTACAATTGGTTCACAGTTGATCGAGCCCATGCAAGTCTGCCTGGGAATTTCAAAGAAGGAAGCAACCCGGCGTGCACTGAAATTGCTCGCGCAGGTGGGTATTCCTAACCCAGCGCTGACCTTCGAGTCATACCCGCACCAGGTTTCCGGCGGTATGGCCCAACGAGTCCTGATCGCCGGGGCGGTCTCCTGCGAGCCGGACGTGCTCATCGCCGACGAACCCACCACAGCGTTGGACGTCACCGTGCAAGCTGAAGTCCTGGACCTTCTGCGGGACCTGAGATCAGAGTTCCAGATGGCGGTCATCCTTGTGACTCACAATTTCGGCGTCGTCGCCGATCTTTGCGACCGCGTTTCGGTGATGAAGCTTGGCCGTATCGTGGAAACCGGCCCCGTCCGGTCGATCTTCAGGGACCCACAGCATCCCTATACGCGTGAACTTCTCGGCGCGATTCTTTCCGAATCCGAGGCCCGGGGCCCCCTGACACCTGCCGCGTCCGCGGCCCAGCCTGAATCTTGGAAAGAGGCCACCCTATGAACCAGACGCTGCTGGAGATCCGGAAAGCCTCGGTCGAATATCCCGGCCGAGGGATTCGGGCCAAGACATTCCGCGCCCTGCACGGGGTCTCTCTCGGCGTGCAGAAAGGCGAGTGCGTGGGCCTTGTCGGCGAGTCGGGATCCGGCAAGACGACGCTCGGTCGCGCGGTACTCGGCCTGGCACCCGTAACGGCCGGAAAGATCCTGTTCCGCGGTCAGGACATAACCCACGCGAGCCGGGCTATGCGGCGTGAATTAGCCTCGGACATTCAGGTCGTGTTCCAGGACCCATACACGTCGCTCAACCCGTCTCTAACCATTGATCAGATCCTTGCTGAGCCACTCACCGTTCGAAAAATCCCTGGGGCGGAGGCGAAGAAACGGATCCGGGACCTGTTTGAGATGGTCCATCTACCCGCTGACTCCGGAACGCGATTGCCCCGCGAGTTCTCGGGAGGGCAACGCCAGAGAATTGCGATCGCCCGGGCCTTAGCGCTCAGGCCGGCACTTGTAGTTTGCGATGAGCCGGTTTCAGCCTTGGACCTTTCCACACAGGCACGAGTGCTCGAACTTTTCAGGGACATTCAGGAGCAGACACAGACCGCATACCTTTTCGTTTCCCACGACCTCGAAGTCGTGCGCCACATCAGCCACCGCGTCGCCGTCATGTACCGCGGGGAAATCGTGGAGTTTGGTGACGGCGACCAAGTCACCGCCCGCCCCAGCCACCCGTACACTCAGCGGCTGTTCCTCGCGGCCCCCGTCGCGGACCCCGAGGCCCAGGCCAGGCGCCGTGAAGAACGCCATCGGCTTCCCGCCGCGACGGCCCTCAGCGCCTGATCCGATATAGGAGAATCCCTTTGACGAACATCCCCCTCATCACTGCGCCCAGCGAAAATCCAGCCGATCTCGACCGGCACAACCCCGAATCCGAAATCGCGGCACGTGCACACGCGCATCGCAACTGGGGCCGCTGGGGCGAGGACGACGTACGTGGCACCCTCAACTTCATTGAACCCAGTCACCGGGTGGCGGCATCCCGCCTTGTACGACTCGGGCGGGTCATTTCGCTGGCTCAGCGTTTCGATACCGACGGGCCGCAGAAGGGGTGGCGGCGACGCACCAACCCGGTTCATACGATGACCGACACCGGTGTAGATGCAGAGCGGGGAACCCAGGGTTTCCCTCACGGAATGGGCGGAGCAGACGATGTAATTGCCATGCCGCTGCAATGCTCTACCCAGTGGGACGGCCTCGGTCACATCTTTGATCACGGTTACGCGTGGAACGGGCGCAGAGCAGGAGACGTCGTAACCAGCGATGGAGATCTGGTGACAGGTATCGAGCACGTCGCCGATGTTTTCGTTTCGCGCGGAGTGCTCCTTGATGTTGGAAGGCACCTGGAACCGGCAACGGGGGAACTGCCGGATGGGTACGGAATTACCGCTGCAGATCTCGATGCCACGGCGGCAGCTGCTGGAGTGGAGATCTGCAGAGGGGATGTGGTTCTTGTCCGCACGGGCCAATACTCCCGCACTCGACGGGAGGGCTGGGGAGATTATGCCGGTGGGCCGGCGCCCGGGCTGTCTTTGACAACAGCGGGATGGTTGCATCGCAGTGAGATCGCGGCGATCGCGACAGACACTTGGGGATTCGAAGTTCGTCCGAACGAGTTCGACGTCCCGGCATTTCAGCCGCTTCATCAGGTCGTGATCCCCAACATTGGGCTCACTGTCGGTGAAATGTGGAACCTTGACGAACTGGCAGAAGCCTGCGCGGCAGAGAACCGATGGGAGTTCCTATTGTCGGCCGCGCCCCTGCCCATCACCGGTGCAGTCGGCTCGCCAATCAACCCGGTTGCCGTGCTTTGATGCCCACCCAGAATCGCACAATGAAAGGAAAGGACCCCCAGATGGACGGCACAAAGGGAGGATGTGCGAGATGACGGTTACCGACGTTCACGCCCATCTGCTGATGCCAGGATTGCACCGAGAAGTCGAGCAACGAGCACCCGGACTGGTGCAGGAGGCGGCGACCCTTGAACGACTAAGGAACGGCGCAGATAGCCTGAAAATCTCCGGTGAAATGATCGGCTCACGCATCGCGAAGCTCACCGACCCCCTTGTCCGGCTTGAGAGCATGGATGCTCAAGGTGTCGATAAACAATGGGTCAGCGCATCGCCAAACCACTTTTATCCGTGGGCGCAGGAAGACCTGGCGGTGTGGGCGTCCAAGGAAACGAACAGGCTCATCGCAGAGCATGTGGCCAACGCCCCCGACCGGCTGATCGGACTGGGCGTCGTACCCCTGCAGCACCCGCACCGCGTCGTCGAGTGCATCGACAACGCAGTCGACCACAAACTGGTCGGAGTCGAGATCTCGTCGTTCGCAGGCGACGTGGAGCTTTCCGACCCACGGCTCGAACCTGCCTGGGCCCGGCTCGAGGAGCAGGGACTCGTCGTCTTCCTCCATCCCTTCGGGTGTAGTCTCGACGAGCGGCTGGACCGCTACTACCTTTCCAACACGGTCGGTCAGCCGACGGAAAATGCAGTTGCCCTGTCGCACCTGATCTTCTCGGGCGTACTCGACCGATATCCCAACCTCAAAGTCCTTGCTGCCCACGGCGGAGGATATCTTCCAACCGCGGTGGGCCGCAGCGACCGGGCATGGAAAGTACGCCCCGAGGCACGAGGCTGCGAACACCCCCCCTCGGAATATCTGAAAAAGCTTTGGTTCGACACCGTCGTGCACGATGAGGCCGCGCTCCGCCAACTCGTCAACGTCGCAGGCAGCGACCGCGTAATGCTTGGTAGCGACTATCCCTTTGATATGGGACTGGACGATCCAGTCAACTTCATTCTCGGCACGAAATTGCCCGAAGTGGCCACGGTAGACATCCTTGGTAGGAACGCCGAAAAGCTCGTCGATGGCGCATCACAGGGGGTTCGGGGATGAGAATCGCACGATGGGGGTCCCAAGACGCCGACCTTGTCGAAGGTTTCGTTATGGGAGAAGGTGTTGTCCCGTTTCCCGAGGGCATCACCGTCGCGACCGTACTGGCTGGAGGCCTCGCCAAGGCCAGGGCGCTCCACAACCAGGTCGCGGACGAAACGGCTACGCCACTAAGCGACGTGCGCCTCCTTGCGCCTCTCGCCCCGGCGTCAGTGCGTGACTTTGTCGCGTTCGAAGAACACGTTGAAGGGGTCAGCGCGAGTGTAGACGGAGCCAGCCACGTTGCGGATGAATGGTATGAACACCCAACCTTCTATTTCACCAATCCGCATACCATCCTAGGGCCGGGCGATACACTCCACCCACCCGTCACGGAACGCCTCGACTTTGAGCTCGAAGTAGCTGCCGTGATCGGCGGTGGGAGAGCTAACGGCTCAAACCTCACAGAGGAGGAGGCGGCGTCACATATTTTCGGATACACCATCATGAACGACTGGTCGGCCCGTGACCTCCAAGCCCGTGAGATGAAGGTGCGCTTAGGACCGGCCAAAGGGAAAGATTTCGGCACCGCGCTCGGGCCATGGATCGTAACGGCAGACGAGGTCGATCCGTTCGTTGGCGACGATGGTTTCCTGGCCCTGCGGGCTGAAGTGTTCGTCAACGGAAAACTCGTCGGGGAGGACCTTCTCTCAAATATGGGATGGTCGTTTCCTGCGCTGGTAGCATATGCATCCCGTAACTCCCGTGTCCTGCCAGGTGACGTCCTAGGTTCAGGCACAATCGGCAATGGCGGCTGCCTCGCAGAACTGTGGGGCCGCCGTACTGAAGCGGCGCCGCCCCCACTGACCGAAGGCGATATCGTAACCATGTCAGTCGAGTGCCTAGGTACTCTGGTCGGAACCGTCGGCACAGCCGTAGAGGCTCCTCCGCTTCGTCGCGCAGCACCCAGACCCCGTACCCGTCGCCGGACCTGATGACCCAAGAGGTTGCCAAATAACCGATATTGGAGGGTCGGCGTCTAAGACCCGGCCCTGCAAAACGGTTGCCTCTGCCGACCCTCACTTCACACCACAGTGCGAAGTCATTTAGGGCCCCGGATTACGAGCCAATCCACAGACGTCATCGACCAACATCTATCAAGTCTTCTCGGTCAGCCGGCGAAGGCGTCGGTCATGTCCTGCGCATGGTCCTACGTGCGTTACGCCAGATCCCAACAATCCCGCCCTTACTTTTTGCTGTTTATGGTCCCCGGCGTCGAGTACCGCAGCGGCGGAGGGGACCGAACACCTCCGATGTCCTCACCCGTCATAGCGTGGGTGGAATGCGGTAAAACCCCGGGCGAGGTCGCGTTGCTTAGAAACTGTAATGGCTTACCGGGCGGCTAGTACGTCAAGCCACCCCGTGTACCCCTTCCCCACGTTTCAACAACACGGTCTTGTTGCCTTTGAGCTACCGGCTCAAGCCAGCCCCTCAGTACCAGAACATCATAAAGAGGAGTCCAAATTGCCCGCCATGTACACAGCCAGCGCCATTGTCCCGACCGAAACCGCCAAGCGCTATAGCAAGCAACTTGCAGCCCACCTCGGGCGGAGAGCCGAGATCCGCCTCGAACCCGACGGTGAACGAATTGTCCTTAGCTCGGGAAGCTGCCTGCTGTTGTCCCGGGCGGACGCGCTCGAACTACGGGCGGAATCGGACACCGAGGAAGGGCTGGAGCGCACTAAACATGTCACTGGATCGCACTTGGAACGTTTCGGACAGCGCTATGGGCTCGTTGTCCAATGGGCACAGCCGTAGAAGCAACTTCTAGAGCTGCTAGTGATGATTCCGTCAAGCTCAGGCGACGAGTGCAGGGTCGGGAGTGGACTATGCCGCGGCCTCGTGGGCCACAAGAGCACTGGATGCGGGGGCTGAATTGAAGTCTCTTGGCCAAGTCCTCCCGAGCATTCTGATGGACGCGTTGCGCCTTCCTAGCTAATCGGTACAGTTCCATCACACGGAGCGTGACAGCTCCGTATTGCTCCTCATAGTGAACGTACATGTACAGCACTGCTGTACATGTACGTTCAGTAGAGTTTGGAAGTTCCATCAGTTCCCCTGACGCTGAGCGCGTTGCTTGCCCTGCCGTGTCTGTACTGACCTCCATCAAGTGGTGATTTACAACTTGACTCGTAATGAGCGGTCAGCATCCTCGCAAGGTTTAAGTCATCGGAAGTTCCGGCGGCGCCTGCGAGAGCAGCACGGCCCCGAGGGCGGCTCTCCAATAAGTCCGGACTTCTGTCGAGATCGGGCGTTCGGTTTCCCATCCCCGCTGTCGCAACAGCCGGGCGAAGTACCGCCCGGGTTGGCGGAACAACAGGTCCAGATGCTGGTTGACGACTGGAGCGAGGTGATCACGTGAGATGCCCACCGCCAGGGCGCGAACGACGATGGGCAGAGACGGAAGAAGAAGCAGGCTTATGCGCGGGCGAAGTTTTCTCCGAGATTGCGGACATCCTCTTGGACGGGCTGCAGTACCAGGCGGCCGGCGGTTAGAAAGACCTTGACATAGACCCCCGCCCTCGATGTTGGTCGCTCCGATTAGGACTGTATTTGCGGGGCGAACACTTGGATGTCACGAATGGGGCCGTCCGATACTGCGACGGTGAGCACCGGCGTATCAGCTCAAGACGAGCAAGGTCGTGCTAACGATGAAGCGGATCCAATCCACCAAGGTACTTTTGAGTACAAAATAGTACCGCGCATGCATTACCGCGATGGAGGGCCTGGGCGGTTTCGATTGGAACGGTGATTCGACTCGGATGCCCACACCTCGCACGGCGTGAGAGGCGAAGGGGCGCCGTGGAGGTCGGTGGCTGGATCGGGTGCGGCCCGAGGCCCTCGGTCGCATTGGTGATGCGAAGAAAGGCCGTCTCGGGCATTGCCAAACTAAGATCCTCGTCGTAGGGTACTTTCAGCGCATCTAAAGTATCCTCAAGTTTTGCTTCACTCGAGCTGGTGCCTAAACCGGGCCTGCAATGTCAAACGCTTTGAAACTCTTGCCTCGATGGACGAAACCTGAACCGCTGGCCACCCCCTGTATGAACGTTGCGTCCAGTGGCTCCGCGGGCCCTGACTCGTTCAAATCCTCAAAGGAGAGACTTATGAACCACGTTTACGAACCCGACGTTTCTGTCACCATGCGGGACGGTGTTGCATTGAGCACCAATATCTGGCGCCCGGCTGACGGCGCGGCGCCAACTCTGCTGCTCCGGGGCCCGTACGGGAAGGATGGGACTTACGCCGGTGGCGGGCCC
>NZ_QEHL01000042.1:0-2884 GCF_003116525.1 Pseudarthrobacter sp. AG30
TGCTTTGAGAAATCTGCGGGGGTCCGATTTGACGCTGTCACCCAAAACGCCGTCGAGGTGTGGCCTGGGGTCAGCAGCGTCCGCGTCGTTGTGTATGAAAAGGGCGGGGAGTCAGCAATTCTCGAGAAGACTCTAGATCCAGTCCCGTGGGATCCACCCACTAAGCCCAACAGCTGCCCGGTAGCAGGCAAGGCGGTGCTGACGCTTTAGGACGTACGAGTCATTTCGCCTCACATGTAGGCATACGCGAGGAGCGGGGATAGACGCGTTCTTCCAGTTTCACGGAGCCGCACGGAAGAGGATCCTTCACCGCACGGTTGTGGGACTCCCAGGAAAACTGGGATGTTCAATAATCTAGGTTGGGGTTACGCTTCAGCACATGAACGAGCATGCGGTTCCCAATCCTGCCGGCGGGTACTTATTTGAGTTCAAGGGAAAACGCCCCCTTCGCGAGACGGCCCGCTGGGTATCTGGCGTCGGTTTGGTTTGCACGGGAGTTGCAATCGCGATCATAGGGAACGTCATCCATTCCTACTTATCCATGCCGCTTGGGATCGCGGTAGCAGTTCTCGGTGCCATCATGCTCGTCTTGCACGCAATGACAAAGAGTCGAACGAGGGCTGTGGCTGCTGCATCCGGCCCCTCTGGCAAGCGCCATGTGGAGAATGGAAACACCAGACGGGATTCGGTTGCAGCGGAACTTGCCCTTCTAGCAGACCTCTATTCGAGGGGCGCCCTTAGCGCAGAAGAATTTTCGGCAGCCAAACGTCGCGTACTCGATAGTTAAGTGTCCAGACTTTAAGGCCGTCCGCTCGAGGATGGGCTAAAGCTAGCTGCAAGTCCCTGCTTCGAGGGAGAGCATTACGTGGTGTGGTTGGTTTTCACCTGCAACCAGGACTTCTAGCGGTACGCAAGCAGTTGTCTTGCCTCCGAGCGTGAAGCCGCCGACCCAAAACACGCGTCCGGGCTGAGCTGCAGAGGAACATCCCTGGTAGGTGACCGAGGAGTAGCCGGAGGCGGGGCCGGCCTCGGTCAGAATGCCAGCCCAAGTCCGCGCGGAGGCGCCTATCGAGACGGTTACCCTGGTGTCGGCCGGGAGCTCGGTGCCCTGTTTAAAATGCGCTATGCCGTCGGCGTCGATGTAAGGGACGGAACCATGGTTGTAGCCATCTGCCAAACCGGGGTACACCAGCGGGCCGATGATTAAATCATTGGCAGGGTTCGGCGCTGGTGCTGTCGTGCTTGCAGGTCTGGCAGCTTCGCACCCGACTGACCCGATTTCATCGGGATGAAAGGCTCCTTTGCTGCTGGGCGATAGCGTGGACTTTCCGGTCGGCGCCCCCGTGCTGCCTTCAGTCGGTGATTCGGAGCAGCCCCACAACGTCAGCGTTGTGATGATGGCCGCGCAGAGGATTGCAGTTCTAAGACCGGTTTCTTTTTTCGCATGCATGAGGCCCCCAGACTTTTGCCGGTACTCTACGCGGCGAGAGCATAGAGAAACAGGGAGGTAATGAGGAGTGCGTGTAACCGATCCATTTACGTGCGTCGATGTAGGAACAAGCAAACTACTCCCATCCCTCTTCAGGGCACGACCCAGTTGGCCGCAGTCAGACTGCAGGGGACGACCACGCATCTGGCTTGAACTCCGCCGCAAAAATGTAGACTCCCGATGTGGGCGCGACAGACGATTTGAGGCATCTGCCGAAGGGCTGGGCCTGGACGAAGCCAGCGGAACTTGTGACTGACTGGCTTGGTGATCCGTTCCTGGCCAAGTCTGACGCTGCGGTTCTTCCTCCAGGATGCAAGGACAGCACGTGGATTCTTCACAACCAATACGTCTGCCCTGAGGGTGTAGAAGTCCCCGCGTACTGGAACGACGAGGAGCAGCCGGGACCAGGATTTGGGTTCGGCTCGCACCCACCGAGTGGCTGGCAGCGGTTGACTTGGGGGGAGCTCGCTGCTTACAAAGGCGTCCCTTTGAGGGGACCATCGTTTGATGGGCATGAAGTGCCCCCGTGCTTCCGATGGGAGGCAACTTTGGGACGCGAAGAAGTCATCAAGGGAAGCCCATTAAAAGCCTCAGCGCCGACAGAAGGATCTCTTGGCCGAGGGGACCTGGAAAATCTCCTCCCCGTACTCGCAGCACATACCGCATCTACGCGCGTACAGGGAGCCTTTTCGGAATGCGATCTTGGCGCTCGACTGGGGGATGGTACTCAGCTTGCGGTCACCTTCGATCTGGGGACCATGCTGCTTGCCATGCTTGGCGCAGCCGAGAGGCAGTTCACCCCGGAGTATTGGTGGCCTGAAGACCGGTCCTGGGTTGTCTGGACCGACTGGGACCTTGAGGGCACCAAGGTATTCGGCAGCCACGACCTCGTGCAAAGCCTCCGAGATCACCCCAACATCGAAACGCTCAACTGGTTCACTGATGGAGGCCGCCCGTAAGCCGGTCGACCATCGTGCCGCGGAAGCCAGCTGACGCGTTCCGCGCGGTTGCTGGCCTGGGCAATGTACGTAAGACCCGGACGATGAAATGCACGGTGATGGGGGGATTACTGCAACCATGCTTGGTTGGCTGGTATGAGGATCGGTTATGCCCGGGTCTCTGCGAATGACTAGGACCTGACCGCCCAACGAAACGCTCTCCTTGCCCTTGGTGTTGAAGAGAACCAGATCTTCGTCAATCACGGACTGGCGGGAGCGATTCGGGTGCGCCCCTGGGCTCCGTGGAGCGGCGGCATGCCGGTCAATACGCTTGTCGTGACCAAGCTGGAGCGTTTACAAGCTACCCTTACACCCACCCAAAAAGTGTTAGGAACGAGCCGCAGGATGGCCTGAACAAACAATTCATACACATGAGAAGAGGCAAGATAACAGGGGC
>NZ_QEHL01000043.1:0-316 GCF_003116525.1 Pseudarthrobacter sp. AG30
ACCACGATGGAGTGGGTGTCGTTTTTGAAGTAGCGGCGGGCTGCTGCGCGGGTGTCGGAGAAGCCGAAGCCGTCGGCGCCGAGGGTGGCGAATTCGTTGGGGACGAATTGCCGGATTTGGTCGGGGATGGCTTTCATGTAGTCGGTGACGGCGACGATGGGGCCGGTGGCGCCTTCGAGTTGCTGGGTGACGAACGGGGTGCGGGCGGGTTGGCCGGGGTTGAGGAAGGCTTCTTCTTCGGCGGCGAGGCCGTCGCGGCGCAGTTCGTTCCAGGAGGTGACGGACCAGACGTCGGCGGAGACGTTCCAGTCGTCGG
>NZ_QEHL01000044.1:0-1735 GCF_003116525.1 Pseudarthrobacter sp. AG30
ACACCTGATATGTAGGTCTCGTTTGTCAAGAGCGTGAGGAAGCGGTCCTCGGGCTGGATTGCCTGGGACCGCTTCCTTTTTGTGCCCTGGGAAGAGGTGTTGGGTGTGGCCAGCGTGTCGTTGGCGACTGCGCGGTCAGACTGATATGCGCGGGTTGGTTACCGCAGGACGAAGTGTTCGGCTGGAGGTTACCGCTGGTCTAGCAATGACGGGCGTGGCCGTTGTTGGTTGCCCATAGGTGTATCGCGGATTTACTCCACGCGCTGCAAGGAACCACTTCCAACTGGGTTTCCCCGGGGGCTTTCTGTCTCTGATCAGTGCACGGACGCGATCGATCTTGGGGAGCGGGCTGCCGGAGGTGTGCTTGTGGCCAGGGACCAGCACCAGCCGGAGAGTTCGCGGGCGATGGCGACGTTGGCGATGACCGGGCGCTTGCGGCGTTCGAGGTAGCTGAGCCAGCGTTCGTGCAGGCGCCGATTGCCGGCATGGCCGCGGGTTCGTGCTTCGGAGGTGGCTTCCTCCCACCTGGACCGCATGAGCCGGGACGGGTTGTTATAGGGCCTGCGGTGGTGCCATGCGGCCTCCACAAGCAGGCGGCGCGCGTGGCTGTTGCCTGTCTTCGTGATGGACCCCTGGGACCGGGACTGCCCGGAGGAATGCTCAGTCGGGACCAGGCCGAGGTAAGCGCCGATCGTGGAACCAGTAAACCGGTCCCAGTCGCCGATCTCCACGGCCAGTCCAAACGCGGTCAGCGTCGAGACGCCGCGCAGGCACTGCAGTGATCTGACCACCGGGGTGTACTCGCTCGCATACGCCATCGCTGTGATCGCTTGATCGAGGCGGTCCCGGCGGTCTGAGATCTCATGCATCGCTTCCAGGGAGGACTCGTAGGTCAGCTGCCGGACCGGGTTCTCGAAGTGCTGGCGTGCCAGCCAGAGTTCATGAGTGCCAGTCCAGGCTTGCCCGCCGGAATAGACGATGCCTTGGCGCAACAGCAGTTTGGAAATCCGGTGCCGGGAACGCATCAGATCGCCACGGACGTCTTCCCGGGAACGGACCAGATCCCGTGCAGCTTCTTGGTCCGCCGATGGAATTCTTACCCCGGTGACCTCACCCAGCTTCAGGAGCCGGGCCAAATGCAGCGCGTCCTTTGCGTCAGTTTTTACCCGGTCCCCGGACGGGCGCTGGAGCTTCGATGGTGCCGCGACGACTGTGTCGATCCCGGAGGCCAGCAGGAACCGTGCCAGGCCAAAGCCCGTTGGTCCTGCCTCGTAAACGACTCTGACCGGCGACGGCAGGGAAAGAATCCAGGCGAGAATCTCACCACGATCCGGAGTCATGCGGTGCAAAATGACTTCGCCGGTCTGCGCGTCCAGGGCGCATGAAACAACAGTGCGGGCATGGACATCCAAGCCGACGCTTGTACGCTCGAACATAGCTGGAACCTCCAAATTTCAAATGTGGCTCTACCTGTTCGCCAAGTGTGGCAGGCAACCCACGACTTGCTTTGAAAAGGAGGTTCCAGCCCCCTGGGCCACATATTCCGGACCCTTCTGACAGAGGGCCATCAGCGCCGGAACTAGATCCGGAGCGTCCACCGATCCGCATCGGCGACGGGAATCGCACAAAGCAGGACGCTCCGGAAACGGTCCGGCGACAATGGACCTCCAGAAGGGTCCAGAGGCTCGACAGGTGGTCCTCCCAAGCCGGCCACCTCCTACTACATATCGTCTAG
>NZ_QEHL01000045.1:0-686 GCF_003116525.1 Pseudarthrobacter sp. AG30
TGGCTGCAGGAGAAGATACCTCCCATATCCTCAGCGGGTTGACTAACCAGCTGCCTGATCGTGATCCGGAAGAGACTGCCGAGTGGGTTGAGTCCCTGGATGCGTTGATCAGGGAACAGGGCACTGAGCGTGCCCAATACATCATGCGGAGCCTGCTGCAGCGCGCGGGCGCGCAGAGCGTCGGGGTGCCGATGGTGACCACCACCGATTACGTGAACACCATCCCGGTGGACCAGGAAGCGGAGTTCCCGGGCAATGAGGAATTCGAGCGCCGGTACCGGGCGTACATGCGGTGGAACGCCGCGGTGATGGTGCACCGGGCGCAGCGGCCCGAGATCGGTGTTGGCGGGCATATCTCCACCTACGCCGGGGCCGCGACCCTGTACGAGGTCGGGTTCAACCACTTCTTCCGCGGCAAGGACCACCCCGGCGGCGGGGACCAGGTCTTCTTCCAGGGCCACGCCTCCCCCGGCATGTACGCCCGGGCGTTCATGGAAGGACGCCTCTCCGAGGAAGACCTCGACGGGTTCCGGCAGGAAAAGTCCCGCGCCGGCCACGCCCTGTCCTCCTACCCGCACCCGCGGCTGATGCCGGACTTCTGGGAATTCCCCACCGTGTCCATGGGCATCGGGCCGATGAACGCGATCTACCAGGCCCAGAACAACCGCTACCTGCACAACCGGGGC
>NZ_QEHL01000045.1:728-1024 GCF_003116525.1 Pseudarthrobacter sp. AG30
CTGCTCCAGCTCGCCGCGAACGAGAACCTGGACAACCTGAACTTCGTGATCAACTGCAACCTCCAGCGCCTCGACGGCCCGGTCCGGGGCAACGGGAAGATCATGCAGGAACTCGAAGCGTTCTTCCGCGGCGCGGGCTGGAACGTCATCAAGGTCGTCTGGGGCCGGGAATGGGATGACCTGCTCACCCGCGACACCGACGGCTCGCTCGTGAAAATCATGAACGAAACCGTCGACGGCGACTACCAGACCTACAAAGCCGAATCCGGCGGCTTCGTCCGCGAACACTTCTTCGG
>NZ_QEHL01000046.1:0-5220 GCF_003116525.1 Pseudarthrobacter sp. AG30
GATCTGGAACCGCAGCACCGCAACTGCCCGCGGCCTCCAAACCCCCGACGAGCCCCGCACCCTCACCCAGCTCCGCGCCGACGTCGCCGCGTCACTGCTCCTCGGCGCCGGAAACGCGACAGCCCCGGGTGAAGCTGCCGCAGATGCCGGTGCTATCGGCAAGATCCCCACGCCGCGGGCCGATGTCCTGGTCACGGTCCCGGTGTTCTCCCTGCTCGGCCTCACCGATGAGCCGGCCGTGCTGGACGGGATCGGGCCGGTCCCGGCATCCATGGCACGAAAGCTCGTCGCCGGCGGCGCGGAATCGTTCTACCGGGTCCTGGTCGCCCCCGCGACGGGGCACCCCTGGACATCGGCCGCACCCGCTACCGGCTCCCGGAGACCATCAAACAATGGATCCGGCTGCGGGACACCACATGCACCTTCCCCGGCTGCACCAACCACACCCCCGACAACGACACCGACCACCTCAACCCCTGGCACCACGGCGGCACCACCGGAACCCACAACCTGGCCCAACTCTGCCCCCGACACCACCGCCTCAAACACCACAGCACCTGGACCCCCGACCCAGCCACCAAAAACAAACCACCCGGCTGGACCTCACCCACCGGCCGACACTACAAACCCGAACAACACGACCCCCAACCAACCCACTGGCCACCAGGAACCCTGCCGGCCAGAACTCATGCAATACCCATCCAATTCCACGGCGAACAGGCAGGCATTGAAGACCTCCCGCCATGGGAACCGGACGACGCCAACCTCATAGACCTCAGTGACCTGTCACCGGAAGACCCGCTCTGGGCAGAGTTCTTCGAGACGCCGTTTGCCCTGTCGGAGTGACGCCGGTCAGCTGAAGTGACACTGGGGCGACCCCGGTTCAGCCGAAGTAACCCAGGCCCGGTCAGAGTGACTCCGGTACAGCCGGACGTGACGCTGAGGCGATTCCGGTCAGCTGCGGTGCCGCTGGAGCAGCTAAGCCGGCATGCCCTACGGCTGCAGGCTCCTAGGCGAAGGACTCCAGCCCGACGCCGGCTGCCTCAAGCCCTGCCCTGATCCGGGCCGCCATCTCTACGGCGTCAGGAGTCCCACCGTGAATGCACAGGGAGTCCGGCCGGAACGCAATGACAGTTCCGTCCGCGGCCGCCACTTCGCCTCGCGTAGCCAGGCGAACAGCCCGTTCGACCACCGCATCGACGTCGTACAGGACGGCATCGTCCTCGGAAAGCGGCACCAGGCTGCCATCGGCGCGGTAGGCACGGTCGGCGAAGGCCTCGACGAACACCGGGTGCCCCGCTTCCTTGGCCTGCTTGAGCAGCTCCGAGCCGGGGAAGCCCAGGATGGGCAGGCCGGGATCGTAGGCGTTGACGGCCGCCACCACGGCGGAGGCTTGCTCGGCGTCATGGATCACCGCTTCATACAGGGCTCCGTGAGGCTTGACGTAGTCCACAGAGGCACCCACCGCATGCGCTACGCCGTCGAGCGCCCCCAGTTGGTACAGCACGTCACCGAAGAGCTCATCAAAACTCATGTCCAGCGCGCGGCGGCCGTAGCCGGCCAGATCGCGGTAGCCGAGGTGGGCCCCGACGGTGACATCCAGTTCGTAGGCGGCCCTGCAGCTGTCCAGCATGGTGATGGGGTCACCGGCGTGGAGGCCGCACGCCACGTTTACGCTCGTGGCCACCTGGAACATCGCCGGATCGCCTCCTGCCGTCCAGGAGCCGAATGATTGCCCTACGTCAGCGTTGAGATCCAAGTGTGTTGCCTTCCAGCGTCAGGTTGTCCGGCGCGGCAGCGGCGGTCAGCTCGCCGGGAATGGTGTCCGGCATCGGCCCAAAAGCCTCGCGGGCGTTCCTGGCCACTGCGCGGCCCATCATGAGGTTACCGGCTCCACCCACAACAGCCCCTATCCCGAAGGGCAGGGCGCGGCCAAATAACGCAGTGCCCTGCCGCTTCAGGAGGTTCTTCAGGAAGGCCGACTGGATCCGCTTACGGACGCTCCCGAATCCCGGCACCACCATCGACTTGGACAGCACGCTCCCCCAGGCATTGCCTGCGCTGTTGCCGGCTGCCTGGCCGCTGAGGGTCCCCAGCAGCGCAGTGCCCTCTTCGCCGAGCATGATGGCCATGACCATGGTGCCGGCTTTCTCCGGGTTGGTCAGCCTGATGCCGTGCAGTTCAGCCAGCGACGTTGCGTAAAGGGCCGTGGCTTCCAGGAAGCCAACTGTGGCGGCCGCGGAAAGTCCCAGCGACGCCACGGTTCCAACGCCGGGGACGACGGCGGTGGCACCAACCAGGGCGCCTCCTCCGGCGACAGCCCGGAGGTAGTCGCGTTCCGCGATGTCCGCCAACTGCGCGGCTGTGGCCCGCGGATGCTTCTTCTGGAGCCTCCGGATGTAGCCCACCACCAATGGCCGCTGGATCTGCACGGCCTTCAGGAGCATGTTGTGAACGCCGGGCTTGGGCTTGCCTTGGGCGTCAAACATCGCGTTATGGGCGGTTTCCTGTGCGATACGGAGTGCGGGGTTGCTGCGCCGGGCCATGGTCACCTTCATTCAAATCGACCTGCAGCGCGTGGCTGCCGTGTCATCCCATCCTAAGTGGATAAACACTAAGCATGCTTACACTTTTTGGGCCGGCTCTTCTGCGTCCGCGCGTTCGCCGCGGCGACCGGCGGCCTCGTCGGCCCGAAGCTCGGCCCGGAAGACCTCGAAGCGGGCCAGGTGCGCGAGACGGCGCCGGAGAATGGCCCACGCCACGCCGAGGATGACGAACCAGACGGGAGTCACCAGCAGGGCAGCGAGCGTGTCGGGCTGGGTGGTCAGGGCCCAGAGAACGAAGGCGAAGAACGCGTACACCACCCACACGGCGGGGATGCCACCGGGCATCTTGAACTTCGAGGCCGCGTGCAGGTGCGGGCGGCGACGCCGGAAAGAGATGTAGCTCGCGAGGATGATCGACCAGACAAAGACGAAGCAGACGGCCGACACGGTGGTCACCATTTCAAAGGCCATGCCAACATCCTGGCCCGCATACATGAGTACGACGCCGGACAGCAGCAGGACGCAGGACAGGAACAGCGCGTTGCTGGGCACCTTCCTCGTGGAGAGCCGGCTGAAGACACCGGGGGCGTCGCCTTCCTGGGCCAGGCCGAAGACCATGCGGGACGTGGAGTAGATGCCGGAGTTCGCAGAGGACATCGCCGAAGTGAGGACCACGAGGTTGACCACCGTGGCCGCGGCGCCCAGGCCGGCCACGGAGAACATCCCGATGAAGGGGCTGTGGCCGGCGGCGAACTGGGTCCACGGGGTGACTGCCATGAGGATGACCAGCGCGCCGACATAGAAGAGCAGCACGCGGACGGGGATGGCGTTGATGGCCCTGGGCAGCGTGCGCTCGGGATTCTTGGCCTCGGCGGCGGTGGTGCCCACCAGTTCGATGCCCACGAAGGCGAATACTGCAATCTGGAATCCGGCCACAAAGCCCATGAACTCATTGGGGAAGAACCCGCCATGGCTCCACAGGTTGGTGAAGCTAGCCGTGCCTGCGTCGCTCTGGAAACCGGTGAAGATCATGAAAAGTCCCACGATGATCAGGGCCGCGATGGCGACGATCTTGATGAGGGCGAACCAGAACTCTGTCTCGCCGAACGCCTTGACCGTGGCGAGGTTCAGCAGCAGCAGGATGCCCACCGTGGCCAGGCCCGGGATCCAAAGCGGCAGCGCCGGCCAAAGTTCTTTTGAGTACCCGGCGATGGCGATGACGTCCGCGATTCCGGTGATCACCCAGCAGAACCAGTACGTCCACCCGGTGAAGAAGCCTGCCCACGGACCCAGGAGGTCGGCGGCGAAATCACTGAAGGACTTGTAGTTCAGGTTGCTCAGCAGCAACTCGCCCATGGCCCGCATGACGAAGAAAAGCATGAAGCCGATGATCATGTACACGAAGATCACGGAAGGTCCGGCGGCGGAAATGGTCTTGCCGGAACCCATGAACAGGCCTGTGCCGATCGCGCCACCAATGGCGATGAGCTGGATATGCCGGTTGGTGAGTTGCCGTTCCAGGTGGGGAGGCCCGCTGCGGGCCGCCGTGGCAGCACCCTGGCCGCGGGCTGGTTCGCTGTTGGACGTGGGGGGATGAATCGCCATGAGGAACTCCATCGATAAAACGGCTTTTGGAGCCGCAAAGATTTGGTTCCTCCCCGCTCTGTTGTGGACCTGAGAGTTTCCGCAGCCAAAGCCGCTTGCACCGTCGGTGAGCCAAGGTCATGCCCGGCTGCTTTCCAGAGTTGCCTGTCCGCGGCGGTACGTGGGCCTGAGAGTTTCCTGGGGAGGGTTTGCTCCTACGGCGCCTGCTGGGTGTACCCGGCAGGACTCTCCCGCCGCAGGTCGAAGGCGTATTCAGTTGGAGGTCGGCGGCTTTTTGGGCCGCCGCCGGGCATGCACGGGACAGGCGCCGACTGGTAGGCCGCTCCGGATACGCTGAGCCAGCCACCGGCGGCGGCAATCCCGGGTTCAGTGTGGTGTCCGTCACGATCGAATGTCAAACCCCTTCCGACACAAGCGGGGAACGAAGGCATCACGCGCCCAGTCAAGCCCCTCACCGAACCTGGCCGATTTGCCAATGACGGGTTCGTCCCGATACCTTGTGAGCCGAATCACCCACATTTGAATAAGCCTTTCGAGCTGTGACGGGAGAGTCCTCCCGGCGAATCACCGGGCAGGCGCCGTAGGAGCAAATCCTCCCCAGGAATCTCTCAGGCCCATGTACCGTCACGGCGAGGCGACTCTGGAAAGCAACCAGGCTCCGGCCTGGTTCACCGACGGTGCAAGCGGTCCCCTGCCACCAGCAGGCAACGCGGAATCTCTCAGGTCCAATACAGAGCGGGGAGGAACCCATCCCACGCCGTGCCACCCTGGCCGGCCAGACCTGGAGTTCCTCATGACGATTCAGTCGCTTCCAACATCCTTCGTGGACCGCCATATCGGCGCGCGCCGCCAGGCCGACGTCGACACCATGCTCAAGGCCGTGGGCTACGACAGCGTGGACGGCCTGGTTGACGTGGCCGTCCCCGCGTCCATCCGGCAGGAAACTGCGCTCAAGCTGGCCGACGCCCTCAGCGAGGTTGAAGTCCTCACGGAACTGCGGAAGCTTGCCGCCAAGAACAAAACTGCCGTCCAGATGATCGGCCAGGGTTACTACGACACCGTGACGCCG
>NZ_QEHL01000046.1:5433-5594 GCF_003116525.1 Pseudarthrobacter sp. AG30
TGGAGGTCGCGGACCTGTCCAAGGGCCTGCCGGAGGGTGCCATCAACGGCGTCGTGCTGCAGCAGCCCGGGGTCTCCGGCCGGGTGTGGGACCAGTCTGATGTGATCGCCGCTGCCAAGGACCGGGGCGCGCTGGTCACCGTGGCTGCGGACCTGCTGGCG
>NZ_QEHL01000047.1:0-720 GCF_003116525.1 Pseudarthrobacter sp. AG30
GGGTTCGTATTTTCGTCATGGGGATTGATCAGTGGCGGGATGAGCAGGACTGGCCGCTACCGGACACCAGCTACACGGACTACTTCCTGCAGAGCGGCGGTTCCGCCAATACCCGCAATGGTGACGGCACGCTCACTCTCGATGTACCAGCTGAGAGCCAGCGTGATGAGTTTCGCTATGACCCTCGTGACCCGGTACCCACCGCCGGCGGCGCCCTGCTTCCGAGCATTCCGGGATTCATCGGCCCGGTCGACCAGAAGGCCGTGGACGAACGCCCGGACGTCCTCTGCTACACCGGGCCTGTACTCGATGAGCCCGTCGAAGTCACCGGACACGTTGAGCTCAAGGTATTTGTATCGTCCAGCGCTGTCGATACTGACATCACCGCAAAGCTGGTCGATGTCTTCCCGGACGGACGGGCGATCAACCTCTGCGACGGCATTCTGCGCCTGCGGTACCGCAACGACCTCTCGAACCCCGCGCCCCTGACTCCTGGCGAGGTGTACGAAGTGACGGTGCCGATGGCGGTGACCTCGAATGTATTCCTGCCAGGCCACCGCGTCCGGGTTGATATCTCCAGCAGCAACTTCCCGCGCTACGACCGGAACACCAACACCGGAGGGTTCATCAACCAGGAGTCCGTCGACGACGCAATCGTAGCGACTAACCAGGTCCTGCATGGCCCCGAACACCCCAGCCGACTCGTACTACCCATCATCA
>NZ_QEHL01000048.1:0-354 GCF_003116525.1 Pseudarthrobacter sp. AG30
CGTGGCATCAGATTTTTCACCGCGCTGGATGGACCGCTGCTCATCAGCGGCGTACATCATGGCATTCCATTGCGTCACCAGGCTTAGGCTGAGGGCGCCGCCCTGTGAGTACCAAAGACCTGAGTACCAGTTCGCCGCGGCTGCCGTTGGCGCGATCGCCTTCAGCCCCGGAGTGTCGGCCGTGGCGACAGCCCACTGGGTCATTCCCAGGTAGGAGGGGCCGTAAGTTCCGATGTCTCCGTCTGACCAGGGCTGCTCAATGATCCACGCGATGGTGTCCTGTCCGTCGGTGACTTCGTTGACTTTTGGAGTGAACGAACCGTCGGACTTAAACGTCCCACGGACGTCCTGATG
>NZ_QEHL01000049.1:0-1205 GCF_003116525.1 Pseudarthrobacter sp. AG30
CGTCCCACGGACGTCCTGATGCACAACGGCGTACCCGGCGTTAAGGAATGGAAGCAGCGACGGAAAGAGACTACAGGGACCGCCGCTACTATAAGTTCCGTCTTTGCCATATGGTCCCCGCAAAAGCAGTGTGGGTGCTGCGCCGTCAGCCGGTCGCCAAATATTGGTGCGCAGCACAACGCCGTCGCGCATGGTCACGGGGACGTCGTGCTCGTAAACGTGTTTCATGAGTCTCTCCTTCGAGTACTCGAACGGTCCACGGCTGGCAGAAGCCAGGGCCGAGTCTTTCCAAGCGCCACCAAAGTACAACCGTCTAACCGGGCGTCGGGAGATTGTCGTCAGCCCAAAAGGGACTGGCGTACAGCAACAGGGTCAGATTATGTTTTCAACGGTACTCGATAGTTATAAAAAGTACCACAAAGCAGTAGTTGCGCAAGAGCGAATTTGCTGGCGATGCACGGGCCTTCCGGCGCTCTTTAAGCGCGCTGGCCGCAAGAACGCCGACGAGGAACTTGTCGGCGCGACAGGAATAAAAGGAAGAAACAAATGCGCCTGCTGGTGTTGCTCAGTCGTCGACTTGCGCGGGCCGGAGGATGTCATGCTCTCAACGCGTGACGGCCGCATCCCACTCGGCGGCATCCTGCCTCGCCTGGTTATTGAATCCAATGCTGGCGCCGCTGGAGGAAGTGCTTTGCCGCCGCGCACCCGTCGGGGGAGGGGTGACCATGTTGTCCTAGTGTCAGGACTTATGTCCCGGAACTGCCTGGATTGCTTGCGCGATAAGAGAAGCATCCCCATGTTGAACTTCACTGTCCTCCTGGCATCGTCACTGACGTATTGATGACGACTAGAGGGAAGTTAGGGAATAACCCTTGTGGGAACCTAAATGCGGTACTAACCTCAATGCAATATTACCCAGCGTCGCAATGATATTGCGCCCAACAGGTTCACTACCCCACAGTGCACCGCCCAAGAGCTCGGTTCGCGACTGCTGTGTTGCGCTGCGCAATCAGTCCAACTTTTACCCACAGTTCTCAACGAGGAGTAACTTCATGAAACACGTTTACGAACCCGACGTTTCTGTCACCATGCGGGACGGTGTTGCATTGAGCACTAATATCTGGCGCCCGGCTGACGGCGCAGCGCCAACTCTGCTGCTCCGGGGTCCGTACGGGAAGGATGCAACTTACGCCGGTGGCGGGCCC